>CAIWHI010000821.1 GCA_903912435.1 uncultured Bacteroidota bacterium
AAACCTTCGAGGCTTACCTCCTATAAAAGTTTCATCCATTTCCACAACGCCTTCTAAATCGGAAATTTCTTTGTTTTGTTCCATCATTAAAACCCTCAATTTGTGGTACATGGCAAAGGCTGTAGGGTAGGAAACATCAATGTTTCTTTGTAGCTGTAACGCTGACATTCCTTTTTTTGCATCGGTAATTACCGACAAAGCGAAAAACCATGTTTTTAATGATACACGTGTATTGTGCAAGGTTGTATTTACTGTTACTGATGTGCTTTTTTTACAGTTATTACATGAATGCCTGTAATCATTACGCCTTTTAGAAAGCTTTATTGAGCCACAGTAAGCACATTTTATTTCCTTGCCAAATCTGACATTTTCGGCATAAATAATGCAGTCTATTTCGTTCGGGAATTTATCTGATATTTCTAGTAAGTTCATTTGTGTTCTGTTTTATTTCAGTGAAATTTAAACATCGAAATCCTTAGATAAAATTTCAAGTTCTTCTTTTGTGAACTGTTTTGATAACTCTGTTTCTCTAGGTAGATAAGTCGGTTTAGTATCTAAAGTGTTTTCTGTTGATTGGTGATTTTTGTCAAACAACATATACCTTAATTGTAATCTAATATAATCGGATTCCTTTTTTAGGTTGTTATTGTCTTTTTCTAATTGTATATCTTTTGACTCTAATTCTAATGATTTATTTTTTAGTTTATGATTATCTTTTTCAGAGTACCAATACATTATTATTGTGCATATTGCACATGAAACACCAACTATCCAATTAGAGATAACAGTTGGTATTATTGTAATTATCGCAAATACTATCATTTTTAGTGCGTTATTCATACATTTGTTTTTATACAAATGTACAGGTTAGAAATTAAGAATCCAATTAGTTTACAGTTCCGAATCACAAAGGTATTCATAAGATAGGAGTGAAAAAACCTAAAATTTGGTCATAAAGTCGGGTTCAGCGAAGACTCGGTCTTTGTTATCCATTCAGGTGCTCGGCGAATACTCGGTCTTCGTCCCAAAAAATGTGTTCGGCAAAGACTCTGTCTTAGTCCCTAAAAATGTAATCGGCGAAGACTCCGTCTTCGTCGTGGAGGTAGCAATTCTCCCGAATTGCGAAGTAAGATGGTCGAATTGGATAAAATAGCCTGTCCATCCTGAGATTTTCATCAATGCCCTTTATCCAAATGTGTACAATTTTACTTATTTTTGTGTATACATTCAAAACAATGAGAACTAACATAGTACTAAACGAACAGTTAATCAAAGAGGCAATGCTGCTTAGTAATGCACATACAAAAAAGGAAGTAGTAGACCTTGCACTTCAGAGCTATGTAGCCTCACTCAAACGACAGAAAATGAAGACCTTGTTTGGCAAAGTTACGTGGGAAGGCGACCTGGAAAAAATTCGTGAAATATGATTAAAGTACTCGTAGATACTTCTGTTTGGATTGATGCTTTGAATGGTAAAACAACCCAGCAAACAATACTACTAAATAGGTTGTTAGAGGAAGATGCCCCAATAGTTCTATGCCCGGTTATAGTACAGGAAATATTGCAAGGAATAAAGGAGGACAAGGATTTCAAAAAAGTTAAAGATACCCTATTAGGTTTTGAAGTACTTGATATTCCGCAATTTAGAAGCTGCTTTTGGAGCTGCCACGATATATAGAAATGCCCGAAAACATGGTATTACGATACGTAAAAGTAATGATTGTTTGATTGCATATTATGCGATAATTTGTAAACTAACATTACTACATAATGATGAGGATTTTAACCGAATATCGCTCTACACCAATCTTAAAATCATAAATTAATAGCATACCTTTCTGGTGTTCGGCGAAGACTCTGTTTTCGTCGCGGAGGTAGCAATTCTCCCGAATTGCTAAGTATGATCCTAAAACCACCAAACAATAAGTACCCACTTTTTCACAACCCCAATAAAATAAAACCAATTGAAATATTATTTTTGCAGCCTACGGTATGCTTCAAAAATATCTACAAGGTATAAGAACTACGCTTATTTGCCTGCTTTTTTCAACCTTTACCTATGCACAGGAAGAGGTATCAATGCAGGGATTTGGTTTTGAGACAAACCTTATGGCTGGCAAAATTATCAAACACTCTAAAAAATTCACTGCTCCCATACCCTATATTTCTACCGCATTGGATATGAATTTTGTTTGGCAGACCTATGGCAAAAAGGATTGGCAACAAAGGCGCAACTACCCCCTTATAGGTTTTGGCTTCACCTATACCGATTATGGCAATAATGAGGTCTTTGGCAATTGCCTGGGCGTTTACCCCGAACTACAAGTGCCTATTATCAGAAAAAACAATTTCGAATGGACCATAAGGTTTGGAAATGGCTTGGGGTATGTTACCCGCAAATACCAAAAAAACCCTCCGGTAGATACTTTAAACACCGCAATTGGCACCAATTTTAATGATTTTGCGATATTCTGTACCGATATAAGGTGGCATATTAACCATCATTGGAATGTGCAGGCCGGAGCTAATTTTACCCACATTTCTAATGCCGACTACCATTCCCCAAATCTGGGAGTGAATATGGTGGGTGCACATTTGGGTGTGAGGTATTTCCCTACAACATCAAATGCTGTGCGCATTAAAAAGAATTTGGAACCCCTACCCAATCGTTGGCTATTTGAGGCCCGTATTGGTATAGCCCACAATGAAGCCCGTTCTGAGGGCAACCCCGAATTGCCCACCTACCTTACCTCCCTTTATATGAGCCATAGGTGGCTGAGTAAAAACAAATGGTACGTAGGGATCGATGCAGCATCGCATGAGGATGTGTACCAGGAACTCAAATACTGGACCCGATATGTGGGTAATGAACGAGCACACTCATGGGATGGGGGCATATTTGCAGGAAATGAATTCCTGGTGGGGCGCATAGGCATATTCGCACAAGTGGGTATTTATTATAAGCAGACCTACCTTAAGTTCGACCCTTTTTATGAAAAAATCGGCTTGAATTACTATGTAATAAAAAGGGAAAAAGGGCCTGTAAAAGAAGTCTTCCTATCCAGCATTTTACTCACTCATGCCATTGTAGCCGAGTTGGCTGAATTTGGCATTGGTGCGGGGTTTTAAGGAACGTTATTCCAAAAACGTTAAAGTCTGACTTTTATCAGTAATTTTAATAT
>CAIWHI010000822.1 GCA_903912435.1 uncultured Bacteroidota bacterium
CTTTTGTCTTTCTACTTTCTACTCAATACTATTTACTAAATACTATCTACTATATACTCAAAAAACGTCTTTCTACTTTTGTCTTTCTACTTTCTACTATATACTTTCTACTATATACTTTCTACTAACTACTTTCTACAATATATCCCTCCCTACGTTTTAACTTTTAACCTTTAACTTTTACCTTCTGAAGGGTTAATATACGCCTTTAGGTCTTTCACATATTGGTCGAAAGCGTCTATACCCTTTTTGGTTATTTTGCATACAGTAAGCGGGTAATTATTCCTGAAAGTCTTGTTCACCTCAATATAGCCTTCGGTCTTCAATTTGTCGAGTTGCACGCTAAGGTTCCCTGATGTAGCCTTGGTTTTTTCTTTGAGATAGGTAAACTCAGCCTCCTGCAAAGAAATGAGTAGGGAAACGATAGCCAGTCTAAGCTGCGAATGCAGCACGGGATCCAGTTCTTTAAACATTTTGCCTGAAGCGGTTTTTTAAAATATATCCGGGAATAATGTATGATACCATAATTGACAATGCGAGGAGCAATAACTGTATTTCAAAACCGGTATGAAAAGCCACCAATGCTATTACCCAGCAGCAAGCACCGCCTATTACCATTGGTTTCAGGTCCATAATACCTCCTGATACAAAGGTACCGATACCATATAACAGTATAAGCACAGGGTAGGCGTTTAATTGGAGGAGATTACCAGAAAACAGGGTTATTCCAAAACAAACACCACAAGCAGTCCACAGGTAACCCGACACCTTATCAATCATTGTTTTTATCCGTTCCTTTCTTTTTTGCTTTCTAAGACCAATCATCTGCGCTACTGCAGCTAATGGCATCAAAATAGCCCACCCAATAAAATTGTATTCCATATTCATCTTTATCATTGCAAATTGAGACAGACTTGCGATGAATACTGCCCATCCCCAAATGAGGTAAATAAAACTGCGGTCGTTAAACTCGCTGCGTGCTGTGTTGATCATCTCTGCGATCAAGTCCAGATGTTGTTGTTGGTTGTTTTCCATTTTCATTTTGTTTTAATGGTTATTCATAAACTTAGCACAAAGATAAAGTAGTTTATAAAATAAACAAGTTTATTGTAAAATTTTTTTTGGATTGCAGACAAGCATCAAATGCCAGTTATAACCCAAAATAAAGACGGAAACTCAGTTAAAAAGACTTAATCATTGCATGAGCTTAATAGCAACAAGCAATTTTGTAAACTCCTTATAGGGAACCCACATTTTAAGTTGGGGGATGAACACCTCCGTGGCATCCTCATCAAGGAATAACTTGTAGTCGAAAACCGGATATTCGGGAGAATAATAACCAGGATAATAGAGGGGAATATTACGTTGAAGACAATAATTCAGTTTAAGCAGCATTAGGTATTTACCGGGACTATACTTTTTATAGGCAGGGTCGTAGAAATTCACAATCCCTTCTATGGTACTTACGCCCTTATCAAAAACCCCGGCTGCTATTAGTTTACCATTTTCCCTCACTTCTATTACATAGCTATCCCAAACCTCATTTGTAACATCTGACAACAATAGTTCCAGACTTTTTGCAGTTTCAAACTCCAGACTGCTCACATATTGGGCATGCAGGTCTATCAATTCATTGGTTAGGGAAAATACCCGGTACTGTACATCAAATTGCTTATTGCGGCTGATAATCTTTTTAGCACTTGCTGACAATTGGATTTTTTTAACCACATACCTCAACCAAAATACCGAATAGGCCCTGTCATGCCCCGGAATCTCCAAAAAATCGGTAGTGAAAATAAACTTACCCGTACGGTACCAACCAAACGCCAGATAATTATCCAGTATTTCGCCTTTGGCAGAGTTGGGTAATAGTATATCATCAATCATTGGGGTATTCTTCTATCCGGTTTTTTGCTAAAATACAGGGAATTAGGCATACCGCTCAATATTTTCAAGACTTGAGGCTGATTCCGAAATCATTACTATACCTTTTTGAAGGATTATTTGGCAAATATTACCCATTACGTATGCATTTGCGCCAAATTTTTTGCAAATTTAAAGTTCACCTTTAAAATTTTTAAAGCCAACCTTTAAAATCGCAAAAACAAAATCCTTCTAATTTCATATATCTATAGGTATATACATTTTTTGAGTTGGTTTTTTTAACACATAATTACTTTTTATTGCTTTTTTGTTAACATTTTACGTATTTTGCATTTCCAATTTTGACACCCTGCTCACTTAAGTCTAATTATCAATTTTGTTTAAAATACAACAATGAAAAAAATAATTACAAATCTGTTTTTAGGGTGTAGCCTGTTATGCTCAATACCGGCGATGGCCACTAATTATTGGCAAGTTGCTGATGCTGAACGTGCCCCAAAAGCTCTTCAGGTACTTCATCCCACCAAATTTCAGGTATTTACAGTTGATGAAACATCGCTGAAACTACAACTGTGGAACCTGTCTGAAAATCCAAATGAAGGAATTGTAGTTACCCTTCCTTTACCTGATGGTACTTACCGCGATTTCAAAGTATGGCAGCAATCTATGATGCCTGCGGATCTTGCATCCAGGTATCCTGAAATTAAAACATTTACCGGTGTAGCCGTTGGTGACCAGCGCGTTACTGCCAAGCTCGATTTTACCCTTTATGGCTTTCATGCTATGATTTTTGACGGGGATAATACCTGCTTTGTTGATCCATACGATAACTATCACGATGGCTTTTATATGGCTCATTACAAAAGTGATGAAACACGTGCCTATACCGACCATATGAGATGTGAAGTAATGGCCGATGACCATATTACCCTGGCCAATAATGAGCCGGTAAACATAGGGCATGCAGCAAAAGTTGGAGCCCGTATCTATAATGGCTACAACCTACGCACCTATAGGCTAGCCCTAAGTGCCGACCATTTTTATTGCCAGGCTGCAACCGGATTGGCTAGTCCTACCATTGCCCAGGCATTGAGCAAAATGACTACCTCTATGAACCGTATTAACGGTGTTTACAACAGGGAGTTTTCGGTACAGATGAATTTTTGCTCAAAAGAAGATACCCTGATATGGCCTACCAATACCGGAAGTATCAATGGTAATGACCCATTTAATACTATTGATGCAAATGGTTCGGCTTGCCTTGGTGCCAACCAAACCCAGTGTACCAACCGTGTAGGTTCGGCCAATTACGACGTAGGCCATGTATTTACAACAGGTGGTGGTGGTATCTCATCACTTGGTGTGGTATGTAATAATACCCAAAAAGCCAAAAGCTGCACAGGTAGCCCTACCCCGGTAGGCGATGGTTTTGATATTGACTATGTAGCCCACGAAATGGGTCATGAATTTGGTGCTAACCATACTTTTAATAATAACCAGGATGGTAGCTGTAGTGGTAATGGGGTATCGAGCGTGGCTTATGAGCCAGGTAGCGGTTCTACTATTATGGCTTATGCAGGTATCTGCCCTCCCGATGATATCCAACCACATAGCGATGCTTACTTCCATGTAGCCAGCCTGAATGATATATTGACAAAACTGAATGGTTCTGAAAATGCGTGTGCTGTAATTACTGCCACCTCTAATAAGCTGGTAGCACTATCGGCCTATACTGCTACTTATACCATCCCTTATAAAACCCCATTCGAATTAACTGCCCCTACTGCTGTTGATTCTGTTGCTGATACCCTTATTACCTATTGCTGGGACCAAATGAACCTGGGTGCTTACAATACCCGCCTGGTAAATACTTATGCAGCAGGACCTATTTTCAGGAGCTACAATCCATCTACATCGCCTACAAGGGTATTCCCTAAGTTGAGAGA
>CAIWHI010000823.1 GCA_903912435.1 uncultured Bacteroidota bacterium
CATAACCAGCGATATTGATACTACCAATAATTATATCGAACGTATAGACACAGTTATGTCCTCCTACGACCCTAATGAAATGGAAGTAAGCCCTGCTGGCAATATCCTTCCGTGCACCAATCTGCAATACACCATAAGGTTTGAAAATACGGGCAATGCTCCCGCCCAAAACATCTATGTATTAGACACCCTGCCTGCCGGAGTTAATATGCATACATTGAAAATAGTAGCGGCTTCGGCAGCAATGAATGTGGTATACATAAATGATGGTGGCTACAATATTGTGAAATTCGATTTCCCTAATATCAACCTGCCGGATAGTTCTCACCATAATGAGTGCGATGGTATGGTGGTATTTACCATAAAAGTGTTCTCAGGACTTGCCAATGGGACACAAATAAAAAACCGTGCAGGCATCTATTTTGATGACAATGCAGTGGTGATGACCAATGAGGTAGTAAATACTATTGGCATGAACCCTATTTTGGGGAATAATAACTTATGCCTTGGTAATAATCCGGTTTATACTGATTTGACCACAGGTGGTATATGGTCCTTAAGCGATACCTCATCAGCTACAATAAATGCTAGAGGCACATTAAAGACTAAAGCAGCAGGGAGTACATCAATATTCTATACAGTAACCTTACCCGGTTGTGCAGCGGTGCATGCTACAAAATCAGTATCGATTAATCCTTTACCTGCTACGTTCAGGCTGAGTGGGGGCATGAATTGTATCAATGATGTAAATGGCCATATAATGCTCGATAGCTCTGTTGCGACCGAATATTACCAGTTGTGGAATAATGGTAACCCTGTAAGTAGTCTGCTTCATGGTACAGGCAATAAACTCGATTTCGGGCAGTTTACAACCCCTGGCAATTACACGGCTATTGTAACAGATACTACTACCCATTGTAAAGCCAACATGGTTAATACCGTATGGAACACAGTTTATTCATTACCAACAGTCTATAATATGAGTGGGGGTGGCACTAACCTGAATGGTAAGAGTATAATGCCGATAGGGCTGGATGGTTCGGATACAGGTGCGGTATATGAGCTCTATTATAAGGACTCTGTCATAAAGCAAATGGTCGGTATAGGTGGTGCGCTAGATTTTGGACAGTTTAGTTCTTCGGGTGAATACAAAATTATAGGTACTAATATTTCCACCTCATGCACCACACCAATGGCAGGTAGTGCCAATATTGAAAAAGACCCCACCGTACACCTATCTCCAAACCCCGCCCACAACCAGCTAACCCTGGAAATGGATAAGAATGCCTATACCACCTATACCATCAGCAATGAGGTAGGGCAGGTATTAGCCACTGAACCTCTGGGTGCCGGTACTAACATAATCAATATCCGCCACCTGGCATCAGGTATGTATTTTATTACCTTCCGGGGCAATCAGGGAACGAAGGTGATGAAATTTGTGAAGGAGTAGGTGGATAAGGTGTAAGATAAAAGTAAAAGGTTAAAACGAATTGCCTGATTTATAACAGGTATAAATATAAAGACGCATTTTGGAGAAAGGCAAGTGTTAGATAAATAATTTATTTAACACTTGCCTGCTTTTAGAAAATAAATCCATAATTTTATCAACCTTAATATTATTGCTTATGAAAACTATTTACTGCTCGCTACTATTACTGTTTGTAACTATTGTTTCATTTGGGACAGTAAGGCCTATATACGGATATACAATCCTTCCTGGCAGGAACTGGACCACATATTTAGAAGATTCCACCCCGGGTGGGGCATGGAGTAGCAGTAACCCTGGTATTGCAAGTATAAATTCTACTGGACAAGTTACCGGCATAACAGCAGGAACATGTACTATTTCCTATACAGTTGGTGCATCTTATGTGACCACTACAATTTTGGTTGATAGTTTCCCTGCTTTTTTTAAGGTTCATTGGCTTGATACTACTTTTAATGGTATTGGATGTATGGATGATCCAAGATTTCATTTGTATATGGATGGTTCTGAACCTGGGGTATCCTATACTTTTGAAAATGGTACTAATTTGTTTGACAGAAAAAGAACCTTTATTGGCACTGGATTTCCAATTGATATAGGTCATCTTTGGTATGATGCCGAAGGACTTAGATATACTTCCGGTTACATATTAATGAGTGATTCTAATGCTCATGGCTTGATGAGATTTACACGTTCAGTAATTAACTTTGAAGCTTTTGATACAGCCATTACCATAATTGGTTCAGGCACTGTGTGCAATGGATCCAGTATGCTGCTTAGAGATACTAGCTATGTTTATAATGACGGCCATTGGCGAAGTAGTAATCCATTAGTGGCTACAATTACATCTATTATTCCTGATTCTTCTTCAGGTATAGTTACTGGTATATCACCTGGAACCGCAGTGATCTCTTATTTATTAACAGCAGATGCAGGGGTTGGTTGTATAAGTATACGAACCAAAACAATTACAGTTACCCCTTCAGGTTGCACTGGTGTTCCAATATCTGGATATATTTCAGGTAACCAGTATGTTTGTCCAGGTACAAATAATACTTTATACTTAACAGGGTATGACCCATGTATCCATTTACAATGGCAATCATCAACTGATAGCCTGCATTGGAGTGATATTTCTGGTCAAATATATGATTCTTTGATTTTTAATACCCAGGTATCAAAATGGTATAGGTGTAAAACCACTTGCCCCAATAGTGGTTTGTCGTCTTACACCCCCCCTTTTCATGTATACAAGAGATATACTATTGCTACAAATGCAGTAATTCATAATTCTGATACGATTTGTAACTTGTCCCATTTCAGAATTAGTGCTTGCGGTATTTCCCACGATCCCCTTCATGTAATAACCTGGTTTGGTGATGGCTCTAAAAATAATGTGGTACTTACTGATACCCTAAATGCCCATGCTGATATTTATCATCAATACAATACCCCGGGTTCTTATACTGTGAAGCAGGTTTTGTATAATGGCACCTCTCCCCAGGATTCTGTTAGTTTTCCGTATGAATATATATTCTGTAATTATCTCCCTCTGAAGTTTTTTGTTGATGTCAATCACAATTGCGTATTTGACAGCGGTATTGACCAGTTCAATATTGACCCATTAGATTTAATTGTAGATTCAAATGGTCGTACCATTGATACCATTAGTGCTTTAGGTGGTATGTACTATCAAGCATTTGGCCATCCGGGCACAATTTATTCTTTCAGGCCAATATTGCACGCTAGCGATCTTCATTTAAATTGTCCGGTATCTGGTGTAATTAGTGATACCATAGTATCTGTAATAAACAATTACCAGAACAAATATTTTGGTTTTAGTTGTGGTTCCGGCTCACTGTTTGATTTGAAGGAATCAGTTACATTTTCAGCAGGCCGCCATATGGCTGATGGAACTATCATTATCCAAAATCCATATTGCTTACCACATAATGCCCACCTCAAATTCAAATTTAGCCCCAAATACAGGTTTACAAGTGCTGTTCCGGCACCATCAAGTATTTCAGGACAAACTATTACATGGGATTTATCAACAATAAATAATATTAA
>CAIWHI010000824.1 GCA_903912435.1 uncultured Bacteroidota bacterium
AAAGTAAACCGCCGGAAGCTGGTAAGCTGGCTGGGAGTACTCTCTCTTTTTGCAATGGCTGGAGCAGCCTTCAGACAAGGGAAGAAAAGTGCCCCACCTAAAACCATCAAAATGCTGGCCCAGGATGGTACCCTGGTTGAAATAGATGCCAGCCTGCTGGCTACCAACAGAAAAAAGATCACCGACAAGGAGCTTCAAAGCTGGGTGGCAAATAAATAGTCAATTATTATATTCAATATATATTAGTCATGGATACAAATAACACTTCACGGAAAGATTTTCTAGCCTCACTGTTCACAACCGGACTTGTACTGGCAGGATGCTCTTCTAAGAAAAGCCCATTTGAATTGGGTGCCGAAGAAGGTGTAAAAGCCACTGGTCAGAAAGTAAAACTTTTATCGGTAGACGGTGAGATTATTGAAGTGGATAAAGCATTTTTGAAACCAGTTCCTGAACTGCCTTCGCTTACCAATAGCCAGGAAAGAACAGGTATTCCGGGTAAGAAGTTTGTAATGGTCATTGATCTTTCGAGGTGTAAAAACCTGCGCAAATGCCAACAGGCCTGCAATCATATGCACCACGTGCATTCTAACCTCAACTGGTTGAAAGTTTATCCAATGGGTGAAGGAGAACATACAGCTCCTTACTGGCAACCAACGACCTGCATGCATTGCGACGAGCCACCATGTGTAAAGGTTTGTCCGGTAGATGCCACCTTTAAAAGGCAGGATGGTATAGTACTTATTGATGCCGACCGCTGCATAGGTTGCAGGTTTTGTATGGCGGCTTGCCCCTACTCTATAAGGGTATTTAACTGGGAAAAACCAGATACTATACCTGAAGAGCTTTGCGGACAGCCTTATTCCTGCGAAACAAGTATGCCACAAAAGGTTGGTACAGTAGGTAAATGTGATTTCTGCCCCGATATGGCCAGGAAGAATGAGCTGCCACATTGCGTATCTGCTTGTCCTAATGGTACCTTCTTCTTCGGAGACCTGAATGAAGACAGTGTAACCAATGGTGCAGAAACATTCAGATTCAGCGATTTGGTAAAGGATAAAGCAGGCTACCAACTGATGGAAGACCTGGGTACTAAGCCTAGTGTTTATTACCTGCCACCATCTGCAAGGAACTTCCCATTTGAGAAAGGGCTGGAAAACGAAACTGAAAAAAGTTAATCACTTAAAATAATTCAAAGTGGAACATTCAAACTCAATGAAATTAGGTAAAAAAACCGTGATGAAACCATTGCCAGGCAATGGTAGTCATGGTAAGGTTCACCTAACAGATGAACAGATTATCAGCGACCTCCTCCCTCAAAAATTTGGAGCACGTGGCTTTATATGGATAGCCATATTACTGGTATTTTGCCTGGTGGGCGTTTTTGCATATTACAGGCAATTAAGGTACGGATTGATTGTGACCTCAATGAGAGATTATGCCTCATGGGGTATTTACATTTCTAACTTCGTATTTTTTGTGGCTATCAGCCTTGTGGGTTCACTCATTACAGCAGTACTTAGGTTAAGCGGCGTGCATTGGGCCACTCCGCTCACCCGGATAGCAGAGATAATAGCTGTAGCTGCAATTACTTTTGCGGCAATAATCATCATTGTAGATATGGGCCGACCTGAAAGGTTTTATAACCTCTTCATTTATGGCAGGCTACAGTCGCCCATCATATGGGACGTTACGGTTATTACCACCTACTTTTTTATTAGTCTTTTATTACTGTATATACCATTGATGCCTGACCTTAAAATTATGCTCAATGGACACGAAAAGAAAGGCATCTACAAATTATATAGCTTTTTAGGTTCTTTCTGGAAGGGAACACATCTTCAGTTCCGCATCAGCAAGAAGGCAGTAAATATATTGTGTATCGCCATTGTGCCGGTTGCATTTAGTATCCACACAGTTACATCATGGTTGTTTGCCACCACTTACCGTCCGGGATGGGATAGTACCAACTTTGGTGCCTACTTTATCTCAGGTGCCTTCCTGGTAGGGTCTGGTGCAGTATGTGTAGCTATGTATATATTCCGCAGGTATTACAAACTTGAAAACTATATTACGCAGGAACATTTTGATAAAATGGGTAAAATAGTGGTGATGTTGGGTTGCTTATACCTTTACTTTAATGTGAACGAGTACCTGATACCAGCATTTAAAATGAAGAAATCAGAAGAAGGCTTCCTGAATGGTTTATTCGTAGGGGAGTTTGCACCGGTATTCTGGTCGGCAATATTTGGTGGTATGATTATACCAATGATAGTCCTCCTGTTCAAAAGGGGACGCCAGCCATTGCCCATGTTTATCTGCGGCATTATGATTGTAATAGGCGCATGGTTCAAAAGGTATTTGATTGTTACCCCTACATTATTGCACCCATTTTTACCAATGCATAATGTGCCTGCAAGTTACAAGCATTATTTCCCAAGCTGGGAAGAGTGGGCGATAGCATTCGGTTCATTATCAGGAGCATTATTGGTAATTACCATCTTCGCAATGATATTCCCAATAATACCAATTCAGGAAACATTAGTTGAACAACACGAAAAGGAACTACATGAAAAGGCACATCATTAATATCTGCATCGGACTATTATTAATCCTCTTCCCTGGCCTTACAGTAAGCAAGGCTAATGCACAGGATGCGGTTAAAAGCCCGCTGGTAATCAGTATAGCGTATTCTACCAGCGATAATAGAATCCCATATTTGACAATAAAGGCGAAATCAAAGATTTCGGGTAAGTTCCAGCCTATTAAGGGTGCCGAGATAAAGTTGTTCCTTGATAAGGATTCAACAGGGAAAGGCCTTGGACTAATAGGTAAGGTAACTACCGATGAAAAAGGTAAGGCGGTTTCTAATATCCCTTCAACAGTTGAAGCTATCTGGAAGGCTAATCCTAACCATACCTTTCTGGCTGTGTATGAGAAAACAAAGAACTTCGATGAGGCTAGCGCTGAGTTAAGCGTGGTGAAATCGAAAATAACTTTGGATACAGCAGATGACAAGAACGTAACCGCAACATTTACCGAGTTCAAAGGTGGTGCCTGGGTTCCGGTGAAGGGAGTAGAAATGAAACTGGGCGTAAAAAGGCTTGGTGGAGACCTTCAAATAGGTGAGGAACAAAGCTATACTACTGACTCGCTGGGCAAGGTGAAGGGAGAATTTAAGAAATTGGGTATACCGGGTAACAGGGATGGAAATATAGTTCTTGTAGCTAAGGTAGAAGATAATGATACTTATGGTAACCTAAGGATTGAAAAATCTGTGCCATGGGGTAAGCGCTTTGTGGCTGATGGTAGTTTCTTCCATAGGGCTTTATGGGCTTCACAGTTCCATTCCCCTGTATGGTTGGTATTCCTGGCTTACTCAATTATCATTTCAGTTTGGGGTACATTGATATATTTGATTTTCCTTTTGATTAAGGTGAAACAATTAGGTAAAGAAGAAAAGACACTTAAGTAGTTGTTGGGTTGTTTATGGTTTATCCGGATGGTTTAATTTGTTTTTCCATCCTAAATAAAATGCCTCATCGGTTTAGAATCGGTGAGGCATTGGTATGTTATTTTTAGCTTGGAATGATTGGGTAGAG
>CAIWHI010000825.1 GCA_903912435.1 uncultured Bacteroidota bacterium
TAATACCCCTGAATACATACACGTCATTTTGCTATAATGGTGTTTTCGCTATAATCAAGGTAATCTGAAAATAATTTACAATCTCCCACCAAACCTATTTTCGTATTACTAAACACCAATTAATGCAAGAAATATTCCCCTCCACCCTCACAAACCTAATATCAATCCTCTTTTCTTAATTTTGCTAATAATATGAAAAGCATCCTTACTACATTAATATTAGCCCTTTCTATTAGCAACTCCACAATTGCACAAGTATCTGAAAAAGATATTACCCAAATGATGTCCCAAACCGTACCCGACCGGTCTCAAATAAGCTATAATACAGCAAAACAATTACCAAGGCTTTATAGGGAAGGAAAACAAGATACCCTTAAGGCCGTAGTAGACTATTATTTAAAAACACTGGGCATGGGCTTTACCATTACTCCATACCTGATCATCGAAAAAATCAACAAACGCTCATTCAATGAAGACCTTCCCAACTTTGCGGTTATTGATACCTATACCTACCATAAATTGTCCTATGGTGAATACTACGAAGAAAATATCTTTAAATACATTGAATGGTATAGACACCTTGCCGATATGGTGAAACGCGACAAATATGACCTTGAAATTAATGATACTTATGAAGCCTATATAATCTTTATCAGAAACCTTGCAAAAGAACAAATCAAGAAAGCCTACCTAAGCCCGGTTGAAAAATTCCTACTACAATTCTATATCAATCCCACTGATTCATTATACTCTACCCTTAATGAGCCCCAATATTATGGCACTAGATTGCAGAAAGCCTATAAGGCTTATTATAAAGTATCAACCTCGCTTACCGGTATGCACTCGCAATTTTCTCTAGGGATTTGGAAGCCTAACGGTAATTTATCCATTCTGGGTATGCATCCAGATGTGGGTTTTAGTATAGGCGGCAGGGTAAATAAATTGTCATTTGATGCAGGTATGAATATCAGATTCGTATACTCAGATAAGGACTATATAGTTAGGGTTGACACAACCTATTATAATACAAACTACTTCTTTGGGGGCAATATAGGCATAAATGCCACTTATGAACTCTACAGGAAAAAAGCCCACGAATTTGATATAATAGGAGGTTTTGGTTACGACGGCATGGATGCCTTGCCAGGCAATAACAATAACAACTCAAATGGCCAGACCAAAGGACCCACTAAAAGCATCAACTCAGCCAATGCCAATATTGGTCTGGAATATAAATTATACGTTAACAAAAAAACCACAACAAGACAATTTTTCAATTATATAGGCTGCGCACTTAAATACAATTATATGCACTACGATAATGCAGGCGGTACTAACCTTGATGGTAATGCCATTTCATTTAGCCTTATTTATGGCGCATACAGTTGTAAAATTCACAATATTTACAACGACCCTTTTAAATACTACTGGAACAAGGAAGGCAATAATAAAGTTAGTTTTTAGTAATGTGAATTCGATTTTCCGATCAACAATAACTTAGGAAAGATGATTAAATAACACCATATCATATATCTAATAGCATCAGGTTCTTACCTATCAGACAAGCCTAACTTTTTATTCAACATATGAACGATAAGGTGGATTGTTTCATCAGTAAGTGGTTTTATAAGATAATATTCTACATGCTTATTAGCCTTGGCTTTAGCCATATCATTTTTATCTACTGAAGAAGATAGTATAAATATTTTAATTCTATTTTTTACATTTTCCTCAAGCTTTTCAAATTGCTCCAAAAACTCCCATGCATTCATCACAGGCATAATAATATCCAACAATAATATTGCTCGCTTATCTCCTGCCTCACAGGCAAATTCATTGGCCAGATATCCAAAACCTTCCTGTGGGTCGCAAAAATCTATTATTCCTGACTTGGGATAAATCTTCTCTATGATCTTCCTGCACAGTTTATTGTTGATTCTGTCATCATCAACGATAATAAAATTATTAAAATAATTCATAATTAACCCCAAATAAGAACTGCAATTTACAACTTTTAATGGATTCTACTTAAAAATCAGCTAGAGGGTAGTGGTATGGAGAAAATCACTTGCGATTTCTGTTATAGGAATAA
>CAIWHI010000826.1 GCA_903912435.1 uncultured Bacteroidota bacterium
TCACTTCAATTTTCAAGCCTTTTCCTTCCAGACAACAAACGCAAAGTCCGTTTTGATAGTCAAGAGCAATAATAGTACCTGGAACGATAGCTGATGCATCACCATCAATATTGATTTGGCTAACATCAATTAAGCCGATTTTCCAATTATTAATGGTGGTAGGCATTCCCTTTGAAATTGGATTTCCACTTCTAACCAATGCAATAATTTGTTCAATAGTCATTTTATCCCATTGAATAGTAATATCTTTTTCGGCTACTTTGGGATAATAATGTGCATTTGATTCTTCTTGTTTTTTAGATTTAGGGAGTCGGCCCTTTTTTAATTCCATAATAATTCTACGGCAAATTTTATTACCCAAATCAGCCAATTGCCCACTCAACATTCCATAGGTATATTCAGAGGATAGGGGTATTTTTTCAACGTCGAGAATATCTCCTGTATCAAGTTTTTCGTCCATGATATGGGCTGTAACACCTGCAAAAGGTTTAGATTGCCTGATACTCTCAAAAATGGGATCCGCTCCTCTCATTTCAGGCAAGAGGCCATAGTGGAAATTAATAAAACCTAATTTAGGAATTGACAAAATTTCAGATGGGATTAACCACGGAAATGTCATTACCATAACTGCATCAGGGTTCAATTCATTTATTAATTGTGTGATTATAGTTTTGTAGTTGTCTTTTCTAAGTACCGTAAATGGAATACCTGATTGAGTAGCCATTTCTTTGTAATTGATTATTATATCATGCTCTCTATCAGCAGTTGCTAGTGCACAAATAACATTTGCGGCTATTAGCGACTGTAATGCAGGTACTGCCAGTTTATTATTGGTAATTAGGATGACTTTTAATTTATCTGACATTAATGTGATTTTTGAATTAGTAATGTTCTTTTACAAAAGGCGTCTATAATAATTACGATTCAAGACAAGGATAGGCATTAATCCATGAAGTATATACACCTGCATTATCAGTGATATCTTTGTATTGTAATTTTCGATGAAGATCTATGTCAGTGATGCTTTCGCGAGGGTCAAGCATACAGAATTTACTTTGTTCATCTTTTAGTATCCATCCCATGTAAATTGGGGCATAAACACAATTGTAAGTTGAATCTATCACTGATTTCCCCCTTGGGCTATCTATTTCAAGGCCATTAAGAATAATGCTTGCTTCTTCATGGTCATTTGCATTGATGATTTTTGAAATAATAGTTGCAGCATCATAACCTAATAGGGAAAAGATATTAGCCCTTGACTTATTAGCGGCCATAACTTCAATAAACTTATGGTTGGCAGGATTATCCAGTTTTTTAGCCCATGGAACACAGACTTTTATATCCGTGCCTGGGTAATTTATTTTAGCAAGCCATTCTTCTTCAGCCAAATAGGAAGAACCGTAAATGGGGTATTCTAAAAGTGTTTTACTATTTGCAAGATGGTCAAAAAAGTCCTGAGTCATATCTCCACATGCGGAGGTGAAAATTGCATCGCTATTTTGCTCGGTAACTTGTTCTTCTAATTTTGCAAGACTAAAATCGCCACGTTTTAGTGGTGAAATAAAATTACTTACTATTCTACCTCCCGTTTCAATCAGACTCGTAGAAAATGACAGTGCACTTCTGTAACCTGAGTCGTAGAATGAAGATGCATATGAAATGTTTATCATATTGTCGTTGGTAACCTTGCTGGCAATGGCATGATTGCAAAGTGCACCATCGAGTGAAAGGGTGATAATATGAGGGTTATTAACTAATTCTATAGGATAGTGCATACCTGAATCTAAAGCAATAAATAGCGCGTCGGCAGCTGCGAAAAGTGGTTCAAGAGCATAAGCTGTAATTGGGTTTACATAACCAGCAATAATATTGGCACCATCAAACAATAGTTTTTCACATACAGCGTATATATGTTTGTTATCGTTACATAATCCAATGTTTTCAGTTTTTATTTCAATGTTTTTGATATCAGCATTTGCTAACCCGAACTTTACCCCATTAGCTATATCAAAGCTCATTTTGGGATATATTACTGACCTTGGTAGTAATAAGCCAATTTTATTTGTCATTTATTTGTGATTTACTATTAATAGAAAGAACGGGCAATGTTCATTGCCCGTTCTTATTTGCAAACTTAGTATTAATTTCTTGATGGATATAATCCTTCAATGGCAAGGCAATAATTTAATGTTAAATATGGGTTCATAATAGCAACAGGTGTGCCACCTGTAAATGCTGGTCCAGAAGGAGTAGATGAAGCCGCCATTGGATTAGCACTTGCACTATTAAATCCTTTACCTGTTCCAGTTTCAGTACTTATGTAATTACCAGATGGATTATTTGTGTTACCACCACCAGATCTTGGTGCATTAACTAAAATGCTAACAGAACCTGTAGCTCCATGAGTATGTGCAGCCATATTAGCAGCAGAAATAGTAACACTAGCACTACCACTTGATTGTCCTAAAACGATGTTAGAAAGGCCAGCGCCTTGACCTGCGCCTACTACCTGACGACCACGTAAGTCGGGATAAGCAAAAGTGTTAACTCCATCACCACCATAAGTAGTGCCTAATAATGAAAATAATGCTGTATTTTGTGCTATTGGTACTATCTGTCCATTGCACTGAGCCCATCCTGGAGGTGCATAATTGAAGGCGAAAAGCCAAACAGAACTCATATATTGATCCATATAGTTATTTGTATTTAGTAGTTTAAAAATATTGTTAGTTTCTAACTGGGAATATTCCGTATAATGCGATACAATAATTCATTGTCAAACTTGGGTTAGTAGTACTCATAGGAATGCCAGAACCGGTTTGTCCTAATGTAATAGTACCACTTACTCCATTGAGGAAGTCAGTTGGTGAAGTAGTTGATGCATAAGGACTAATAGTATTTGATGCAGGGAATGCATCAGCAGGAGAAGCAATGTTACCTGCTGCGTTGTTAGCATTAATGGTTACATTAATGTTGTGAGTGTGTGCAGGTAAATTAGCACTGTTTAGAGTAACTGAAGTTGCACCTCCTGTTTGGCCAATAACGTAGTTATTTTGTGTGCCAGGTTGTGTACCCTGATGGATAGCAACTCTGCCATTCAGGTTAGGTAAACCAAATGTACTAGTTCCATTACCACCATATGTAGTGCCAAGAATAGCGAATAAAGCAGAATTTGAACTAATATTTAGCAATGCCCCATTGCAATAGGCCCAATTTAAAGGAGCGAAGTAAAATCCAAAAGCACTAACTGTGCCGATATAACAATCCATAAATATAGTTTTTAAATTAATAAAAATATTAATAATTAAGTGTTTGATTAGTTAGTTTCTTGAAGGGAAAATACCAACAGTAGCAATGGAGCCATATAAACCCAAATAAGGATTACGTATCGATATAGGGGAGCTACCGCCTGCAACCGCAACTGATGTTGTCACTGCGCCAAGTGTGTTGTTAGTATTAACATTTGAATAAAGGCTAACTGTGCGTCCGGAAAACCCAAGGTTCATGCCACCAGGTGTAGTAGAACCACCTGTAGTTGGATTAACCGCAATTTTAGGTGAAGCTCCGGTATGTGTGTGAATTGGCAAATTGGTAGGCAACATAGTGACACTCTCAGTGCCTGTTACGATACCTAATCCAGTACCATTTACTGCGCCGACGATGGTGCGGCCTTGTAGATTAGGTAATGCGAAATTGGTTTGTCCGTTTCCGCCATAGGTTGTACCTAGTAGGGAGAACAATGCTGCATATTGGTTAATGGCTAAAAGTTGGCCATTGCAACCCATATAGCCTTTAGGAATAAAGTTACATGCCCAATACTGAATCGATCCTAATAATGGTGAATCCATAATTTTTTTTGGTTTTTTAAAGTGTGAAAAAATATCAAGACAAATATATAGCTAAAAATATTTGCCAAAGAAATTTTTTTTTACTTTTTTTAGAGGGTGTTTTTACCATAAATAGGAGGGTATTTTTCACGTTTAAATTAGCCTTATTTTATTTGTCTTTATTTCTAAATTTAAGAGATTAAAATAAAAATGTGTAAAAAGAAGATAAGCAATTAATAAAAATTGGTTAAAGATTATATTTGATAATTTTACACCCATTTATCATAGAATCTGTTTTAGAAATCGAATTAATTCATATGAATCGCCATTAACTAAATAGTACTGGTGTCTTATTTATTTCATTTAATTGCTGAAAAAATGTACGTATGTTAAAAAAATATGAATAAATAATTGCTCGTAAGTTATTTTGGTAATATTTATTTAACATTGTTTGCTGCAAAATCACTTTTTTTCGCCGCCTTATTTTTGTTGTTATATTTCTACTTACTAGCTTGAATTGCTTTACGAACTACCACTTTTTTTGGAATTCATGAAAAACAAGCCCAGGTTCATTAAAAGATGAGAACAAATTCTTAAATCTTAGCCATAAGTTTACTTCTGGCCTTAGGGTTATCGGTATAATGTTTTACTTTTGGCAATTAGGCACTTACTATTATAATATAGCACTTGCCTATTTACCAAATCCTATAGATATAGGATGTATTCTTTAATTTTGATTAATCTTACTTTTCTATAGTATGTCATTGAGTTCTGTTTTATTAATGTCGGGTAATGCCATAAAAGGCCTCCAGTTGTTTGCTGCATTGTCTATCCTTATTGTACTGCACGAGTTTGGCCATTATTTCTTTGCCCGACTGTTTAAGACCAGGGTGGAGAAGTTTTACCTCTTCTTCGACTTTCTTTTTCCATTTTCAGGATTGCTCAATTTTTCATTGTTTAAAAAGCAAAAGGGGGATACTTTATATGGTATTGGTTGGTTTCCGCTGGGTGGCTATGTGAAGATATCAGGAATGATAGATGAAAGTATGGATAAGGAAGCTCTGGCTAAGCCGGCAGAAGAATGGGAATACAGGTCTAAAAAGCCTTATCAACGCTTGTTCATTATGCTGGGGGGTATTATAGTCAATGTATTGTTGGCAATAGTGCTTTATGTTGTTGTTTTTTGCGCATATGGTGAAGAATATTTACCTGTAAATAATGCAGTATATGGTATTGCTGTGGACAGTATTGGTAAAAGCATTGGACTGGAAAATGGGGATATGATACACTCTATTGACAATATGCCAATAGACAGGTTTGATCATATTCCCAAAAGGATTTTTTACAGTAAGAACCAGACCGGAACCATACAACTTACCAGGAATGGAAAAGATATTACGGTAAACATTCCTAAGGGGACGGTAGCCAAAATGTCTAAATTAAAGAAGGGTGGTTTTATTTCATTTGGTATGCCTCCTGTAGCTGATACGATTATACCGAAAACTATTGCTGAAAAGGAACATATGCTGAAGGGTGATAGTATAATTTCGGTAAATGGGCAAACAATTAAATATCTAAGTGAATTTAACGAGATAAAGATTGCTACTTTTGGTACGCCTATTTCGATTGTATTTATGAGAAATAATGCATTGGATAGTGTGCGGTTGACCATTCCTAAGGATTCCTTATTAGGTTTCCAACCCCTGGCCGCCAAGCACCTTAGGTTTGAGAAAATACATTACGGGCTATTTTCAGGCATAGGGCGTGGCTTCACGTATACCTATGAGCAGTTTATAGATTATGTTACACAGTTCGGCCTCATCTTTACATCTAAGGAGATTAAGGTGAATGAAAGCGTGGGTGGTATTATCAGTTTTGGACAGATTTTTCCTTCCACCTTCGACCTTGAACTATTTATCCGTTTGCTAGCATTTATTTCAATTATTCTGGCCTTTATGAATTTGTTGCCCATTCCTGGGCTTGATGGCGGGTATGTCTTATTCTTATTGTTTGAAATGATAACCGGAAAAGCTGTTAGTGAAAAGGTAATGGAAAGGGCTACAACAGTGGGACTTGTGTTGCTACTCACTGCTATGGTTTATTTCAATGGGTTAGATATCTTTAAGTTGTTCAGGCATTGAGTCAATTTTTCAAAAAGCTAGGCAAATGCTTATCCAGAATATTAAAATTGCTGCGGATGCCCTGGTTTTTAGCCGCGGAGAAGAATTACAGATTCTACTTATAAAGCGCAAAATTTACCCTGATATTGGTATGTGGGCTTTTCCAGGTGGATTTGTGGAAGATGATGAAGACCTGGAAGCAGCCGCTATTCGTGAACTGGAGGAAGAAACCAGCCTGAAGGTTGCTTCAATGACCCAATTACATACCTTCGGCAAACCGGGACGGGACCCAAGGGGCAGGACGGTATCGGTGGTTTATTATGCTTTTGTGAATGCAGCAGGTGCCACTGTAGTGGGGCAGGATGACGCCGCCCATGCCGA
>CAIWHI010000827.1 GCA_903912435.1 uncultured Bacteroidota bacterium
CTCAGGGTGTGCATCTTTATTAAAAGCAAGTACTTATAAGCAATATAAGTACCAAAAACACGTATATTTATATCCAATTTTATTATTCATAAATACTAATGGCTTTGGCCGCACAAAAAGGCAATTCATTTTTCAATAATTCATTGTTCATATTTATTACCAGGGCCTTTCCTACTTTGGCTAATCTGGTTATACTACTCTATTATTCTCATACCCTACCCAAGCCTGTTTATGGCTTGTACCAGAGCTTCTGGATTCATTTATACTTCATTTACCCTTTAGCTTGCTTTGGCATCCATGTATTGATTATTACCTATTCCCCATCATTTATCCTGAAACTGGCCCGAAGTATTACCAATGCACAATACCTTATGTACTCATTATGGGTGGGTGTGGTATGTAGCTTATTTGCCTGGCTTGAGTTTACTTCAAAGGGAATAGACCTGGGCTTTGTAGTACCCTTCCTGTTTATTTTGGTATTTGCTGCAGGTATGATGCTGGAGGCTATCATCATTGTGTTTAAGAACATGAAGACTATGGCCTTCATCAACTTTGTATATGCCCTGGCTTTTTGCCTTATACATAAGCAGGTTTTACTCACAGGATTTTCATTTAATGCATTGTTCTCTAGCCTTCTGGTTTTAAGCAGTTTAAAAGCCCTAAGTTATCTTGTCATTGTATTGTTCAGAGTGAAACTACATAGCAACGATGAAGAAGTAGATAGCAAACCACTTTCTGAAATTAGAAAATTGTGGTTGCACCTCGGGTTCTATGATGTTCTGCAGATGGCTTTTGGCGGGCTTGATAAGTTTGTAATATCCATCTTATTAAGTTCTACCTTGTCCGCTATTTATTACAATGGTAGCCAGAATATACCCTTCCTGCCTGTATTGCTTAGTGCGGCTGGTAGTGCTGTGCTGATTCAATTAATCAAGGTGAAATCAGGAGATGAAAATGTTGCACTCATCCGTATGATGAACCAGTTGGCCCGAATACTGTCATCCATAGTCTTCCCTGTATTCTTCTTTTTTGTATTTTATAGCAAAGAAATTTTTCATTTTATACTGCCTCAATACCCCGACTCAGTACCCGTTTTTGTAATGTACCTGCTTGTTTTGCCCCTTAAGGCATACAGTTTTACTACACCACTTCAAAAACTACATAAGGGAGCCATCATTAATTTAGGTGCAATAGCAGACCTTGTTTTGGCTATGATAATGATTTACCCACTTTATTTATGGCTGGGGTTGCCTGGGGTGGCACTCAGTTTTGTAATCAGCACTTATATTCAGGCAACCTTTTACCTATTATATTCAGCAAAGTTATTGGGTGTCAAACCAGGACAAATGCTACCATGGGCCAACTGGCTTTTAAAACTCATCGTTTTTGGAACTTTATTTATAGCTATTCATTATATCACCAGTCATTATTTTCATGGAAAGATTCCCTTAATTTTGGGACTATCCCTAATGGTAGTCATCATTGTACTAACTGTAGGGCTTGAATTAATAAAAGAAAGGAAATATGGCAGGGAGTCATCACAAGCAGAGGTTGCGTGACATAAAGGATACAGGTTTTGGGTCAAATAGCAGTGTAGAAGGTGGCAGGTTAATAAATCCAGATGGATCGACCAACCTAAGGAAAGTAGGTATACCCATTTGGGAACGTATAAGCATTTACCATACCCTACTAAGAATGAAAAGGGCTAAGTTTCTCATTGTAATATTTACCTTCTATACTTCCATTAATATATTTTTCGCATTTCTGTATCTCTTCACCGGTGTAGACCACCTGGTGGGAACCGATGGGGCTACCTCATTCACTGAAAAATTTATGGAGGCATTCTTTTTCAGTTCACAAACATTGACTACGGTGGGTTATGGCAGGGTGTCACCATCGGGCATGATGACTAATTTTATCGCCTCTACTGAGTCGCTGATGGGTATCTTGTCATTTGCCCTGGTTACCGGTCTTATTTATGGGCGATTTTCAAGACCCAGGGCCTATCTTTTGTTTAGCCCCAATATGATATTAGCTCCATTTAAAGAGGGTAAGGCATTGATGCTAAGGGTGGCTACTTACAAAAACAACCACCTTACCGATGTTGAAGCCCAAATAACTGTGGCAATTCATGAAAAGGAGCATAATAAAAATGTGACAAGGTTCTACCAATTACCATTGGAATTATCTAGAATCAACTCTCTTGCCCTTAGCTGGACCATTGTTCATGCTATAGGCGAGGACAGCCCCTTGTACAACCTCTCAAAAAAAGAAATTGAAGAGACAAAAATGGAGGTAATCGTTATTATAAAAGCATTCGACGATCATTTTTCGAATATTGTACAGCAACGTACATCCTATACCTATAAGCAGTTGATATATGGGGCTAAATTCCTGCCAATGTTTGAGCGCTCACCTGATGCAGCTTATACATTACTTGAATTGGATAGGATTAATGCATATGAAATGGTGCCTATGGAAGAAAAGGTATTGAGTGAAGCTTAGGTAATATAGCTCAAAATTGGTCCTTGATTCTATTTAATGCAAAAAACATAGTCTGTTGTGGATTACATATTAAAATAGTCATGCCCGGTATATCCTAAACCTGGCATGACTATTTAACTTAAAACCACCTTCCGGCTTCTTTATAATTCTAAACTAATTGACCTCTATCATAGCA
>CAIWHI010000828.1 GCA_903912435.1 uncultured Bacteroidota bacterium
GATCTTGCCAATCTTGTAAAGAACAAGCCATTCGCTATTAGTCTCACTTTCCCAGGCATAAATGGGGGCAGCTATACAATAAATTTAGCCCGTTACGATATTTTTTCAAATGAATTTCAGGTACATACTCTGGGTGCTAATGGAAAGGATGAAGTTTTTAACTATACCCCAGGTGCTTATTACCGCGGTACTGTAAATGGCATTGCAGGTTCGGTAGCTGCTTTTTCATTTTTCAACAATGAGGTTTACGGCGTGTTCTCAATACCCGGCGAAGGAAACTATAACCTGGTACCCAACGTAATGGTAGGTAGTTATTATGACTATAATCAACACTATGTATTGTACAACGATTTCGATCTGAAAATAAAAGATAAGGGCCCAAAATGCGGTACTGATGAATTGCCCGAACCACCAGCGGCACTGGGCAAAACAAGCACCCTGGTAGGCAACAATGTTTATAATAACTGTACCGAAGTAAGGGTATTTGAGGTGGGTGATTATGCATTGTACCGTACCAAAGGAAGTAATGCTACCACCGTTACCAATTACCTCACCTCCCTTTTTAATAATCAGGCTACTCTTTACAGAAATGAAGGGATAGGCATTGTACTCAACTATATTCAGGTTAATACTGCAACAGATAATTACCAAAGCATTACTGCAACCAATTCAGGTATATTTCTGGATACATTTGGTAAAGTAACTAAGAACGTAATGCATGGTAGTGATGTGGCCATCCTGGCCTCTACTGCCCTAAATGGTGGTTATGGCGCACTAGGTGGTGTGGCATGGGTGAAATGTATGTGTGCTACTTACCAGGCTTCGAACTTTTTTGGACCATATGCATTTTGCGATCTTGATAATAGTGGGGTAACCAACTTCCCTACCTACTCATGGGATGTGGAAGTAATGACCCACGAAATGGGCCATCAGGTTGGTTCACCACATACACACAGGTGTTGCTGGAATCCACCAGCCAGGAGTACAGCTATTGACGGCTGCTATACATTAGAGGGTTCATGCGCCAATCCGGGTATACCTGCTGCATCAGTGGGTGGTACTATTATGAGCTATTGCCACCTTACCTCTTCAGGCACCAATTTCACCAATGGTTTTGGGCCTCAACCAGGAGATACTATCCGTTATTTTATCAGTCATACTTTCTCAGCAAGCTGCGGGGTTACTTATCAGCCTAATTTACCAGTTGCCAGTGCTAATAAAACACTAAATGCCAACAGGGAATGTACAGACCAGACCACAGGCCTTACCTATTACTGGAATGATAATAATACTGCATCACAGACTGATGATACACTTGTACTGGTTATCCAAAAGTTTGGTAATAGCTTTGGAGATCTGAACACAACAGGCTTTGGGGTAAGTACTAATACAGTTTTAAGATATGGAACAGGTACAGGAGATACAATTCTATTCCCATCAGGAACCGGTAAAGTGAGTGCAAAAAACTATGCAATGCGCAGATACTATAAAATTACTGGTGCTACCAACACTTCTACAGCAGTAGAAATAATGTTTCCCTTCCTACTTACAGATACTGCCGATGTAGATGGCAGTGTGCCAGGTGCGGCAGCATTATCCAACTATAGAATGTACCGTGTAACAGCTCCTGTTAACCCTAATCCGCTAATAGATAGTTTCAGGTATACCACTGCAAGCAATGTAGCTATTTATACTTTTAGTACCACTGCCAGTAGCAGCAAATGGAATTATACAACCAACGGAACTACCAATTTTGCTCACCTGCAAACTACTACCGTATCGGGTGGAGGCACCTTATTCTATGCTTATGGAGCTATATTGGGTACCGATAACCCCACCCTTGAAAGTGCAGGCATCAGCATCTATCCTAATCCAGGCCATGACCAATGGTTTGTACATGTAGATGCACAGAATAACAGCAATTTACGTTTCCAACTGTATACTGTAGATGGTAAATTAATTAGCGATAAGGCATTACAAAATGGTGCTACTAATACGATTGATGCTTCTACTTTCCCGGTTGGCATGTATTATTACCGTGTAATCAATGATGAAAATGTGATAACCGGTAGTTTGATGAAACAATAATAATAGCCTTCTAAAAACAACAAAGCCAACCTGATATATGGGTTGGCTTTGTTGTTTTTTGGGAGATATTAAACACCCTACCAACAAAATTGAATATTTTTTATAAAATAGACTAAATTGCAACCAAATAAATCCCCATATATCAATCTATATCAAAATGGAAAAACTAAACAACATACACCCAGGTGAAATACTAAAGGAAGAATTTCTCAATGATTTGGGAATTTCAGCTTATTAATTGGCCATGGATACAGGCTTGCCTCAAACAAGAATATCAGAAATAATAAAAGGTAAACGCAAGGTAACTGCTGACACAGCCTTAAGGCTATAGTTATATTTTGGTAATAAACCAAAGTTCTGGCTTGGCCTGCAGGATGATTTCGATTTAGAGGAAGGACAAATTGCCAAAGCTACTGAATTGGGCAATATTAAACCTTTTGTGTAAGTGCTGCATGGGTAAGCCAGTATACAAATAAAGACATCATTTGCAAATTAATATTCCCGGCAAATTACAATAAGCACGTTCTACTAAAACTGCTCCCCTATAGCAGAATTAATCACTATCCTACAAAGAAAAGGTAATAGTTTCATGGTCTTCAAAAAGAAGGAGGTGGTTTGCATTTTACCGAATTTACTTTGCACAAACCTTCCGGTACTTATACGGCGGGAGAACTGTTGTCTCCATTGCTGTGCATAGGTTTTCTCCATATGTGGGCGCGTAATTTTGCCTTCCAGAAATTGGCTCATTAACCCTGCTCCAATTTTTGAGGCATGGAATGCCATACTCATGCCATTGCCTGAAAGCGGAGAGATTACTCCGCCGGTATCACCGAGCATGAGCACATGGTTAAGAACTTGTTCCTTCTTGTCAAAGCTTATTTGTGAAATGGTTACAGGGGCATCGAACATGAATTCAGCATTGGTGAAAATATTCTTTAGCCACGAATTTTGCATAAGCACATCGCGTTCCAATTGTTTGATATCATTACCATTATCCTGCAGATTTTGGGCTGTAGTGAGGTAACAAAGGCAACATTTTCCATCTTCAATCTGCGAAATACCGCAATAGCCATTTTTGAAATTATGCAGTCCTACCCTATCTGCGGACCAGTTATACCTGATATGGTATTTAACACCTATAAAGTTGGTAAGGCTTTTGTTCTTATCCCTTACAAATGCCCTGTTCCACTTTACATCCATATTGCTCTTCTTTCCCCAGGTACCCGCCACCAGTCTGGCTTTATAGTTATTGTTTTTGGCTGACACAGTAAATAAATCCTCCTCAAAAACTATATCATCCACCCTTGTTTTGGTAATTAATTCCACACCTGCCATTAATGCCTGGTTAGCCAATTGAGCATCAAGAGTATAACGACTGATACCAAAACCGCCAAGGGGTAAGGTGGCCATAACTTCATTTCCATAGGTGTCTGTGACCTGTAATGTATCTATTTGTGGCAAGCCTAATGAATCAATGGACAAGCCTAAATCCAATAAAAAAGACCTACTTTCATTACTTATGTATTCACCACATACCTTATGCCGTGGGTAGCTGTCTTTTTCTAATACCAGCACTTTATATTGCTTCCGGGCCATTAGGATGCTTAAGGATAAGCCAGCCAACCCGCCACCTACAATAATTATGTCATATCCTGCCCTGCTATTCATTGGTTGTACATATTAGGTGACGGAATGCCCATTTCCATTTCAGTGAATAATTAATAATGCCTGCCATTTGCATTAATTGATGCCATTCGCTGGCTGTAAATCCACGTTTTACCGATAAGGGGGCATCATTTTTCACGAGGTAAGACTTTGAAAAAATACGGGTAATAAAGCTAATAGAATAATAGGCCAATGGATGCCGGTGTAAATCATTAATAAAAAAACCAAGGTTACTATTTTGTTTCAGCCATTTTAATTGGGCTACTAGTTCGTCATTAGTAAAATGGTGGCAAAACAGGGAGGTGAAAATAATATCAGGCTTTTCAATCGGCCAAACCACATCCCTATAATCACAGCAAATCCAGAAAACCGGGCCTGTGGCTTTTTGCATTGCATAATCAATGCATTCCTTTTTTATATCTATGCCGGTAAGTGTATATTTTACATTTCGCCTATCTAGAAACCGTTGTATTGCCATAAGATTATCTCCACCCCCGCAGCCTATTTCGGCTATATGCAAATTGGTGGATTGCGGTCTTTTTTTTTGCAAAATACTGATGCCATTGCATGTTATGGCATGACCACCTAGCCAGGTATTAACCAAATTAAGTTCATGCATATTCACAATAATATCCGCGAAAGGGATATTATCGTTATCAAGAAACTCCTTTTGGGTGGACCTTACTTTCATGGTCAGACTAAAAGATCAGATTAGTAATTAAAGCTGTTTTGATTTTTTCACCAAATATTATTCAATCGTCATTACCACACTTTCCATTGTAAGCCCCGGGCCGAATGCCACCGCAAATACTTTAGATGGATCATTACTTAAATGAGCCTCCCAAATAGCCTTTAAAACAAACAATACAGTAGGTGAAGACATATTGCCATATTCACGCAATATTTTCTCAGATGGAGCCAGGTCACCATCTTTTAGATTCAACCCCTTAAATATGGCATCCAATATACGCTTACCGCCTGGGTGAATACACCAATATGCAATGTCTTTATTGTGAATGCCGGCCTTTTCCAATGCCCTATCTTTCATTCCACCTATTTTATGATGAAATATTTCTGGTATTTCAGCCGATAAAGTCATTACAAAACCTGTTGAAGATAAATTCCAGGTCATAGTATGACTTGCCTCTTTCAAAATTTCAGAATAAAAACTATCCAATCTGATACCCTTAGATAAATGCGTATCAGCCGTAATTAATATTGCAGCACATCCATCGCCAAAAATCAATGGGGCTGTAATTGTATCGTTAGTAAATGTCTTTTGGTAATGCAAGGAGCATAATTCCACGCAAACAACCATTACATTTGAATAAGGTGCTGACCTTACTATGTCATTGGCCATTTTAAGCCCATGTAAGGCGGCATAGCAACCCATAAAATTAATTGATGTCCTGCTTATATCATTCCTTAAACCTAAAGCATCTACCAATTGTAATTCAAGGCCGGGAGCACTCATACCTGTGCAACTAACAGTGATAACATGGGTTATCTCAGCTTTATTATAATTAATGCCTAAGCAATTTTCAACCGCTTTTAGAGCCAGTGGTAAAGCAAAGCGATTGTACCAGGCCATCCTATGGTCAAGTAGCGGAAAAGGCTCTAAATCGCGCGATTTAGGAAAAAATTCCCATTCCTCAATTGGCATTGTAAAATCGGGGATAACTGAGTATCGAAAATCGATGCCACTATGTTTGTATAAATAACCAAGAATGCGTTTTTCCCTAATCCCGGCTTCATATGCGCCTTCCATAAACTCCAACAATTGCTGCTGAGTATGCCTGAACTGGGGAACAGAAGTACCTATTGAAATTATCTTAGCCAATTGCTTTTTGATTTCCCTGGAATATATATCTCTAAAGGTAAGCAGGCTTAAGGTAGCCGGAGGGAATTATATTTTTATATAACTATAGAAAATTCTAAAACCCAAGAACCTGAAAACTGAATCGGAATAATTAGGTACCAACCTTAAATAATTCATCACCGTATAGAATATAGGCCAGAATAAAAAGTGAAACAAGAGTATATATAATTACAGGCCAGTAATTGTCCTGATTCCGCTTGTCTTTTTCAAGGTCTTTTACAGGAGAAATTAAGGTATAATTTAAAAAGAACATTCCTGGAATAGTAAGTAGAATTAAGGGTAGTTTGAACAATTTATTTATAAAATTAACAATAGGTTTAGGTGCAATACCTTCCAAAAGATGGCTTAACCCATAAACTGTAATTAAATTTAGTATAGTAATATAGGTAAGTCCAAAAACAAGTGCTACATATTTGGAACTAGTAATACGGTAAACAAAGGCATATATGCCCGACATTATCCTTTTCATAACAAAGATTAATTCCCTCGCAAATATCAGATTTTAATGCTGAACCCTGAACAAAAGCAAAGTAAACCAATAACCTACACTATTGCCATCTGTTTATTGAGCCGAAGATACGGTGAAAATGAAGCCGATTTAAATAAAAATTATCTTAATCGAATGATGATAAGTTATGATCGGAAAATAGATGCCTTGATAAGATTTTATAAGTGGAAAAAACAGTTTTCAAATATGATATACACCAATATGGCTTTAGTTATTAGAAATGAATGAGGAAGCCACCAACTATTTATTAATAATGGCAAAATAACATTGTAAAAGGCGGTTTTTATTTCTTGGTCATAACTATGTTAAACCTCTTTTATTACCTTTGTAGGTGTAAAATTTTTTCCTTTTACTCCAATAGATGAATATATATGGGCTACGTTAAAGATCTTTTCCGCGAAAAGGCCGACATACAGGCCAAGGAAATTAAGAGTATTATTGAACAACATGGTAATAAAAAAATAGAGGATGTAACACTTGCCCAGGTTTATCAGGGTATGCGCGGTATTACAGGCCTGGTTACCGAAACTTCGTTATTAGATGCTAATGAGGGAATACGATTCAGGGGATTTTCTATTCCTGAATTGAGAGAAAGTCTTCCAAAGGTTCCTGGAGGCAACGAGCCACTACCTGAGGGTCTGTTTTATTTAATGCTGATAGGTGAAGTGCCAACTGTAGATCAGGTTGACCACGTATCAGCTACCTGGGCACGCAGGTCGCATGTGCCTAATTATGTTTTTGATGTAATTGAGGCATTCCCTATATCAGCACACCCTATGACTCAGTTTACTGCGGCAGTTCTGGCATTGGGTACTGAATCAAAATTTGCCAAGGCTTACAATGATGGTATCAGCAAGAAAGAGCACTGGAATTATGTGTATGAGGATACAATGACCCTTATAGCCCGCCTGCCACGTATTGCGGCTTACATTTACCGTCGTAAATATAAAAATGGTGACCATATCCAACCTGATGGCATGCTTGACTGGAGTGGTAATTTCGCACACATGCTGGGCTATGAAGATGATAGTTTTAAAGAATTGATGCGCTTATACCTTACAATACATGCCGACCATGAAGGAGGTAATGTATCGGCACATGCCACCCACCTTGTAGGTTCTGCATTGAGCGACCCGTATCTTTCATTTGCTGCCGGTATGACTGGTCTTGCAGGCCCATTACATGGTCTTGCTAATCAGGAAGTTATCCGCTGGATTGAAGAAATGTGTAAAGAACTGAATTCGGAAGAACCAACTAAGGAGCAAATTGGCGATTATATCAAAAAGACATTGCTTGCAGGTAAGGTAGTTCCGGGTTATGGCCACGCAGTATTGCGTAAAACAGACCCACGCTTCCTTGCACAGATGGAGTTTGCAAAACGCCATTGCCCAGATGATGCAACAATTAAGACTGTTTGGAATATCTATGAGGTAGCACCTCCAATA
>CAIWHI010000829.1 GCA_903912435.1 uncultured Bacteroidota bacterium
TATATTATGCGGGTCATCCCATTTCAGAGGCATGTCCACGTAATTATTCTCTTTGTTAAGTTTGTTATGCGTACTGCCCGACATATTAATAGAAGCTGGGTTGCGCTGCGAGGAGCTGCTCTCAATCAATATACGGTATTCCAGGCGGCCCACTCTGCCAAGTACCCTTTTAATGGTTTTCCCAAGAAGCTCTACGTAATGTTCTTCAAGCCATTCGTAAAAGAATTGGCTAGGTACCTGTAATGTAAGTACATTATCATTTAGTCCTACTGCTTTAACTGGCTCAAACCAAGTCTGGTATGTGCGCCAATTCACATTGTCCTTAATGATATTTAAACATTTTTCCCATAGTTGTTCTGCTTCGGTTAAAACATTATTGTTGGTATTGTAAAGATGCTTATCCATAATATAAAACAACGGTCACTAATTAAAATAATTCTATTTAAACTTATTCAATCACTATTCAAAATTCTCGAAACTAAAACAAAAATAAAATTTAAAATACGTATTTTATTCTCAATTTATCCGGATTTTGTTTTTTTTTTCGTTTTTTCTTACTCTTCTTTTTCCTTTTCTAAAAACCCCCTTTTTTTCAGCCGGGGGACGAAATTGCTAACTATTGGTTGAAAAAAAAAATCCTTTGCCTATTGTTTTTTTAATAAAACTTACAGTGTGGGGTTTGGTGTGATAGGTATTTTTTTTGCTTCAAAAAATAAGATTTTGTAGTGTTGAAAAATTAATTCGTAATCCTCAATTTAATACCTTTAATTAGGTCATTTTGAATCATCAAAACTTCTGAAAACTGCTACAGTAAAGGGTTTCAGGGTTTTTAATGATTTTTTATGCTACATCAAACCCGAAAATTTCGCTTCAAAATAACTCATGTAATTTACGTGTCTTTTTTTTACCAATCACTGTTAATTATCACTAAGCCTCGAATATTTTTTTCAGTATTTTTTCAACAATTCACATGTCGAATTATTTAATTGTTAGTTAGCTGTTTAAAAGTCCTACTAACAGTTTGTTAAGTGCTTTGGCTTCTATTGATAAGTGAAATATATAAATAGAAAAATAATTAACTAAGATAGGCATTGTCACTAATATTAGGTAGGTGAGTTTCGCGTATTTTTAACATTATTGCTTGTTTTAATGGATGATTATTTTTTCAAAAGTGCATTTTTGTTAGTAAAATGCTAATGAGGATAAAATATTTGGTAGTCTTGGATTAATCTTAAACGTGTTTTTTCTGTATAAAGATGAATATTTATAAATAAAATAATTACAACAACTGTAAGGGGGTGGAAACCTTTTATAGGAAAATGTTCAGTACTAATACCAAAAGTAGCTGAAAGTGATAATTGCTTAAACCCGCCACTCAAGCCAATTTGTATCTCTAAACAATAATTTTTCTGATACTCGATTTCTTTGGTATCTATACCAATATCAAGAGTATTGGTCGCTGAATAAACTATTTACCACCTGTTTTCTATGAATTATTGAGGTTTTATCTGTTTAAATTCTATATTATCAATGTTGAACAATTTTTGAAGGCACTCCTTCTCCATTTTTGAAACTGTTTTTATTACTTTTGTGGCGATGTAGACAAGGAAATTACAGTATAACGCCAAATGCGTATAATATGCATTGTGTTTGTTTCTGGTAATCTATTAATTGTCTTACTAACCTAATTGTATTATGCCATACACACCAGGAAGGCTCAGTTTTTTTACTATTTTATTCGTTTTGCTGTTTATTGTTAATATGGTGCCGCTTCAAGTCGTTGCCGTAAATTTAGACAGTTTGTTGAACGTCATAGCTTTGCACAAGATTGATGATACATCTTCGGTGAACCTATTGATAAAGATTGCCAGGAAATATCAGAGAAATAATCCAGACTCGGCCATATTTTATGCAAGAAAGGCTGGAGAATTGGCCATGAAATCAGGATTTCAGCGTGGATATGGCAATAGTTTAATGCAAAATGGTATTGCTTATCAGGATAAGTTCCTGATGGATAGCTCATTCAATAATTTCGAAAAGGCTAATCAGGTTTTTAAGAGTATAAATTACTCCAAAGGTCAGGCATCAGCAATATTTAGTCAGGCAAATCTTTATATTACTAATTCGAAGTACGAGAAAGCCCTTGAATATTTCAATAAATCACTAAAAATTAGTGAGGAAACCAATGATTCTGCTTCAATATGTACTACTTTATTGCATATAGGTTATGATTACAACAATATGGGCGATTTTACACAGGCTCTTAGCTATTCATTGAAGGCTTTAAAGTTATTTGAATTACTCAAGGATACCGACCATATTATAGAAACAAACACTCATATTGCCACTATATATGCCTCTCTTAAAAACAGAATTAAGGCACTTGAGTATATTGACAAAAGCTTGCAATGGCAATCACGCTTAAACGACATTGGTGTAGAAATGGGCAATCTGGTAAATGTTGCCATGGTTTATGGCCAATTGGATGATAATATTAATGCTCTTATATATTTTAAAAAGGCAATGCATATTGCAGACTCAATTTCAGACGATTACTATAAAAATATCTGCCTTGTGGATATTGCTGAAATCTATTATGGTATGGGCGATTATGATAATGCATTTCCATTATACACCAATTATCTTGTTATCGCTGAAAAGACCAATGACCAGGAGGGTATGGCATTAGCCCAATATGGTATCGGTAATATTTTAGTGAAAAAGGGAAATCTAAAGGAAGGTCTTACTCACCTTGAAAAATCTTACCAGATTTTCCATGATAATGCCATGAAGAAAAATGTTTGCGAAGTTGCTCATGCTCTAAGTAATGCTTATGAAACTGCTCATGATTTTGATAATGCTCTGAAGTACCATAAAATCTACTTCAAATACAATGACAGTATTTATAGTGAACAAAGCGCAAAAAGTATTCAAAAAATCCAATACGATTACGACCTTGAAAAGAAGGAGAATCAAATCAAGACATTGGAACATAACCGTGCTATTGCCATTGCTAAAAGTGATAAACAGAAGATTACCAATATTGCTCTACTTATAGGATTAGGTTTGGTGGTTATCATTCTCATTCTCGTTTTGCGGAGCAGGCGTTTTGAGCAAAGGAACAAGGAAAAAATACAGGTACAGGCTAAACGCCTTGAGGAGTTGAACCAATTTAAGGATAAAACTTTCTCTGTATTATCTCACGATCTAAGGGGACCTCTAGGTACATTGAGTACCACATTAATGATGATGGACTTGAAATTAATTTCGCCTGAGGAATTTGCCGAAATTAAACCAGTACTAAGCAATAAGCTCGTTTCCCTCACTTTGTTATTAGAAAACTTGCTCAACTGGTCTAAGACTTATATGAAAGGGGAATCGGTGACCGTGCCATCAAATACCAATTTGCATGAACTGGTTGAAGAGAATGTAAAGTTACTTAAAGATACTGCCGAGAGGAAACAGATAGGATAGTCTAGCTCGGTAGCGGCCAATACAATGGCTTATTGCGATAAGGAGCAAATAGATATAGTAATCAGGAATATTATCAACAATTCAATTAAGTTCACCAAGCCGGGAGGGGATATAAAACTTTCATCCCAAACCGAAGGTAGCAAAGTGAAAATCATCATTACAGATAATGGAATAGGAATGAGTAGGGAGCAAATGAGCAAATTGTTTATCATAGCCAATGATAATTCCACGTTTGGTACAAAAGGCGAAAAAGGAACCGGCCTGGGATTAATGCTTAGCTATGGTTTTGTACTGGAAAATAAAGGCACCCTTGAAGTGGAAAGCGAGCAGGGTAAAGGGGCAACATTTACCATTATCCTTCCTTCCAAAAATGAATCTTAAATATTGAATGGCCAATAATGTTAAATAACGTTTTAGGTCACCTGACCTTTTACACCATAAAATGTATCTTCGCAAACTTTAAAACAGGACTATGTATCGTACGCATAATTGTGGTGAGCTACGCTCGGCATATATAAATAGTGAAGTAACCCTGGCAGGATGGGTGCAGACTGTAAGGAAATTTGGCAGCATCACCTTTACTGACCTTAGAGACAGGTATGGCATTACCCAATTGTATTTCAGCGAAAATATGAATGGCATTTTGGCTGAAAAGCCAATTGGCCGTGAATTTGTGATTCAGGTAAAGGGCAGGGTAGTGGAGCGTACCAATAAGAACCCTAAACTACCTACCGGTGATATTGAAATTGAAGTGACTGAAATGACTATTCTGAATGGGGCTGCTACGCCGCCATTTACTATAGAAGAAGAAACTGATGGCGGTGATGAATTAAGGATGAAATACCGTTATCTGGACCTTAGAAGGCCACCACTAAAAAAGAATCTGGAACTCCGCTATAAGGTAAACCGCTCAGTACGCAATTATCTGGATACCCAGGGTTTTTGGGATATTGAAACACCATTCCTGATTAGGAGCACACCCGAAGGTGCGAGGGACTTTGTAGTGCCATCGAGGATGAATGAGGGGCAGTTTTATGCATTGCCTCAAAGCCCGCAGACCTTTAAGCAATTGCTGATGGTAAGTGGTTATGATAAATACTACCAGATTGTAAAATGCTTTAGGGATGAAGACCTTAGGGCCGATAGGCAGCCAGAGTTTACCCAGGTAGACTGTGAAATGAGTTTTGTGGAGCAGGAAGACATTTTGAACATGTTCGAAGGCTTGTTTAAGCATGTGTTTAAAGATGTGAAGGGCGTGGAAATTACGGAAGCCTTCCCGCGAATGACATTTGATGATGCTATGTGGCATTATGGAAATGATAAGCCCGATATAAGGTTCGAAATGAAAATCCAAAACCTGAAGGCAGTTAACAAGGTTTATTGCAATGCATTGAATAGTGTTGATTTCAAGGTGTTTAATGAGGCGGAAACTTTATTGGCTATATGTGTGTCAGGTTCCAGTGAATACACCCGTAAGCAACTGGATGAGCTTACCGAATGGGTGAAACGCCCTCAAATAGGTATGAGTGGTGTGGTGAATATTAAACACAATGCCGATGGTAGTTTCAAAAGCAGTGTAGATAAATTTTTCAATGCCGAAAAACTTCAGGAGATTGGAGATTTCTGTGGCTCGGTAAAGGGCGACCTGATATTGATACTTGCCGGTGCCGAAACGCGTACCCGTAAGGCTATGAGCGAATTGCGCCTTGAAATGGGCAACCGTTTGGGTCTGCGCGACCATGCAGTTTACAAGCCTTTATGGGTGATAGATTTTCCGTTGTTCGAGCTGGATGAGGAAAACAATAGGTGGGTAGCACGTCATCATCCTTTTACAGCACCTAAACCAGAGCATATTGGCCTGATGGATGATCTGAGCAGATATGCAGATATAAAGGCTAATGCTTATGATATAGTACTTAATGGCACGGAAATAGGTGGTGGCTCCATCCGTATTTTCCAGCGCGGCCTGCAGGAAAAGATGTTTGCAGCCCTGGGAATGAGTAAGGAAGAAGCTCAGGATAAGTTCGGCTTCCTGATGGGGGCATTTGAATATGGTGCACCACCACATGGTGGCATAGCATTTGGTTTCGACAGGCTTTGTGCACTCTTAGGTGGTCAGGAAAGCATTAGAGATTTCATCGCCTTCCCTAAAAATAATTCGGGCAGGGATGTAATGCTCGATGCACCGGGCAACATAGATGATAGCCAAAAGAAAGAATTGGGCCTTGCCTAATGTTTGTTGGGTTATAGAACAGATTGTTTTTCATCAAGAATAAAAAAGCTATCCCTGGTCTAAATTTGGCCGGGGATAGCTTTTTTATTATACACCTAAATAGCCCGCTAACGATTATTTCACTTTGTTTTAGCATTGTTAATTCAAGGGACTTATTTATTTTTAGAAAAAATATAAATCAATCATGAGCGACATAGCAGATATAATCCAGGAAAGCGCAGAACATGCCAGCGAAAGCAAAATAAATAAAAGAGTAGCCATATGGGTAGCTATTGTAGCCACTTTTATGGCCGTTTGCGATGTGAAAGATGGCAATATGGTGCAGAATATGGATCAGGCTCAGGCTAACCGTATAGATGAATGGTCTTATTATCAGGCTAAAAGCACCAAGGAAGCCATTGTAGATAATTCTTTGGATTATTTAAAGGCCCAAAATAATCCGGCCCTCGCTGATTTAATCAAAAAAGAAGAAGATAAAAAAGCTAAATACGAAAAAGAGAAAGCTGAAATAAAATTGAAAGCCGAGGGTTATCTTAAAGAATACAATGATATAAATGTGTTTGATGACCAATTTGATATGACTGATGCATTCCTATCAATTGCAATAGCTCTATTTGGTATTACAGCACTTACCCAGCGCAAATGGTTATATTATTTTGCAGTATCAGTAAGTGTATTTGGTATTGTGCTAGGAGTAGCTGCATTTTTTAAATTTAGCATCCACCCTGATTTTATAACTAATATACTTAGCTAATTTCAGAGGCTTTTGTTAGGAACCCTGGCTTTATAAATAATTATCGTATTTCATTAATATCAATGTTCTTTGGTAGACCTTGAGGATACCTTGCAAACTTGTATATATCGCTGCGCGATATTTGGTAAGGGTAAGTAAAGCTATAAGTAGACCATGAGGCATCTAGTGCTATAGGGATACCTACAAAAAAGTTTGCCGGTAATGTAATAATAGCAAAAAAACCGTGCGTTATTGTACTTACGCATAGTAAGGATGCCCATGCGCTAATAGCTTCAGGGTGGTCGCTGGTTCTTGCCACTTTCAATTTTATTCTGTCTATACTGTCAATAGGTATTTCAACAGTAGTTGGTATATAGTGGCTATAACTAAAGTTTCTTAACGTGTTTGTTATAATTATTCCGTTTTGCGTTACCGCTATCAATTCACCCTTGGCTATTATCCTGTTTTTATTAGAGATTACTTTTATGTAAGCTCCATATCTGGTAGTATGTATGTTTTTCGGCTTTGCGAGATATGCATTGGGCGCACAAGATGCAAATAGGCAAAAAATGATGATGTATATAAAATAAGTTTGTCTCATATTAGGTGGTTTTAATTGTTATGGTATTTACTGCTCCAGAAAGTTGTTTCCATATCCCATTCTACATTTTTGAATTCTTTAGCAAGTGAATGCCAAACGGCAGCATCATTGTTCACCATTCCCATTAATTTGGGCAGGTCTTTTTGTCCCAGCCATGATTTTCTTATCCATTCAAGATAATAGCCTTTGGAGTATACAAATAGTTCATAATCATTATTTTCCATTGGTAATTTAAAGTGTAGCTGGTAACTATCGCCCGGCACTGTTGTCAGGTATTTCCGGTCATTGGCTACTACATTATTTAGTGCATTAGTATCTGTTATGTTGTTATTGGTAACCTTATACGGTGCTAATTCAATTGGATCTACCATACTGTCTATTGACGCCAGACCTGTATAATCAATCCGCCAATATCCCCTCGTCATCCTCATCTGTACATTTATTTTCGATTGTTTGGCTATCTCAGCGGGTAAATTTACTAATTGGAGGTTTTTGGCAATAGGCCCTGTTTCATAAACTGTTTCGGTGAATTGCCATTTTTGTTGGGTTTCATTATATACCCAAACATTAATCCCTCCCAACAAGTTGAACGGCTTCTGGATACTTTTGCGTAAGTCTTTGTCGGTTTCTATTTTGGCAACAATATCGCCCACCTCATCACCCATATAGCCATAGGCACTGTAAAGCAAGAAGGTAGTTAATAGGGTTTGCCTGAAATTAATCACCAGGCCGGTATTCCTGGTAGTTGACGGATTACTAAAAGTAAGATTGATTGTCTCCTTTTTTGATAAATCATTAGAATCGGTGACGCTATAATATTCGAGGTTATCCATCCCTTCAATTCGCGAACTAATATCCACTCCATCTACTGTAGCAACATTTGGCGGGGTAATCTTACTACAGATGAAATAGTTTCCATCATGGTTATTGAAAATCCTTTGGCCCTCCTTGCGTGGTAGCGCGAATAACTTTACCTCATTTACTGCATGATTTTCCATGGCCTCATTTTTCATGGTCAATACAAATTCGCCACCCGGAATTTTATCATTATTCAAAGCATCCAAATCACCTTCTTCCATTGATGGGCAAATAGAACTTGAAAAGCCCTCAGCATTTGCATAGTTTACATTATCCTGCCTGCCATAATAAAAGGTGGGGCAGGAACCAAAGCAGGCCTTGGGGTTAAAAATGCAATAAACACCTAATGGCAAGTCAATTGCAGTAAGAATTGATAATGCTATAATTCTATGACCATCCTTATTGGCAATTGGATTATTAGTTTCGAAAATTGCCACACTATCTAGAATCACCTTGCACATGTTATCAGATATAAGGTACCTGTTGAAGTCGAAATGCTTGGCAAAACCTGATATTGAGGATTGGTCCTCACTTATTTTCCATTTGTCAGAAAAAATAAAAATGTCACCGTTTTTCATGTGGGCTTTGAGGAATAATTTATTAGTTACCTCGCTATGTATTAATTCGTTGGCGTTTTTATAATCTTGCCTGAAACTATGATGAATAAAATAGTTGCAGGCCCCCAAACCAAATATGGACAAAATAATAAGTAAATTAAATACAGTTCTTGATTTATGGTTCATGATTATCATTGGTTTTGTAGCTGTGA
>CAIWHI010000830.1 GCA_903912435.1 uncultured Bacteroidota bacterium
ACAAGTTAGCTCAGAAATCAGCACCACCTCCACCTGTTCACCAGCCTACAATAAACTTTACTGCAGATGATGCCAGTGGTATGGCAGTAGGTATGACAGTGGAACACCAGAAATTTGGTTTAGGAAAAATACTGACTATTGAGGGTGGTGCTAATAATAAGATTGCAGCTATTGATTTTGGGGCTGGACATGGTCAAAAGAAGATTATGCTGAATTTCGCCAAACTACGAATAGTAAAATAGGCTTTTTTATTATGTTGCAGTCAATCCTTACCTTTGTAATGTATTGTAATGCAAATGAAAAATCTGGTTAGATTCGATTGGGCAATGAAGCGCTTGCTGCGCAATAAGGCAAACTTCGGCATACTCGAAGGTTTGTTGAGTGAGCTATTGGGTGAAGATATAAAAATTGACCAAATCCTTGAAAGCGAAAGCAATAAGCAAACCGGTGATAACAAAATGAACCGGGTTGATTTGTTGGTACAGGATTCTAAAGGTGAACTAATAATTATAGAAGTACAAAGCAGCTATATGCAGGACTACCTGATGCGTATGCTGTTCGGTACTTCTAAGTTAATTGTCGACTTTATGGATATGGGCATGCCCTACACCAAAATCAAAAAAATAATTTCCCTCAACATTGTTTATTTCGACCTGGGGCAGGGTAGTGACTATATTTATCATGGTACAACCAAATTTATCGGGCTCAATAATCATGATATTCTCAATCTGTCGAAGCAGGAACAACTAGTTTATAAAACAGAATTGATTGAAAAGATTTATCCCGAGTACTATATCATTAGGGTAAACAAGTTTAACCAGGTTGCAAAAAATACCCTTGACGAATGGATTCATTTCCTAAAGACCGATAATGTGCAGGAAGGTTCAAAGGCAAAGGGCCTTATTGAGGCCAGGGAAAAGCTGGATTTATTGAAACTAACCAAGGAAGAAAGGAGGGAATATGAGAGGGATTTATCAAATTGGCGAGATAATGAGACTGTATTGGAATCTAATTTTACAGCAGGTGAATTGAAAGGGATTGAAAAAGGGAAGGAGATAGGTATAGCAGAAGGAAAGGAGATAGGCATTGCAGAAGGAATTCGAATTGGGGAGCAGAACAAGATTGAGTTTGCCAAAAAAAGAGCAAGGGAAATGGCCACGAAATGTCTGGCTAAAGGAATGGATGTTAATGATATATCTGACCTTACTGGTTTAAGTATAGAGGAAATAAATAGCCTGTAATAGCAATTTATTTATTGCTTTTCCTTACGGTATAAGCAATAAAAATAAATAGTAATATGCCTAGCAAGCCACCCAGGCTATCAGCTACAGCATCCATAAGTTCCATGCTACGGCCTAGGAATTTGAGTAATCCTTGTAATAATTCTATTGCAGAACCCAGAGTTATTGATGTCAATAATAAACCTGAAAGTCTGTAAAGATTAATTTTAGGATTGGCGCACAGCCAAAAGAAACTAAACCCACCAAACATAACTAAATGCACCCATTTATCAATAAGTGGTACATTCACCTTTGGTAATTCATTTCCGGGCGTAAAACAACCAATAAAAATAAGCAAGGTCCAAAGTAAAGCTATGAACCTTGCCTGTTTTTTATAAGGGGAGTCCTCGGAAAATATCCGGAACATTATTCGTTAATAAATGCCTGATAAGAAGCTGAATCAAGAAGTTCGTCTGTTTCTTCTACATTGGCAATGGTCATTTTCACCATCCAGCCCTTGCCATATGGATCATCATTCACCAATTCCGGATTGCTATCAAGATCGGCATTTTTTTCAGTTACAGTACCTGCAACTGGTAAATACAGTTCAGATGTTGCTTTTGATGTTTCTACTGCACCAAAAATAGCTGATGCTTCTAATGTTTTGCCAACGCTATCAATATCAACATAAACGATATCGCCTAATTCATGCACCGCATGAGCTGTAATGCCAACTGTGGCATTGTTACCTTCAATTCTTATCCACTCGTGGTCTTTGGTGTACAATAATGATTCTGGGAATTCCATTTTTTCTAAATTTTCGGTAAAAATAGGAGAAAAAATGAGAAAAGATAATGATGATGTAAAAAGGATTTGTGAATTGTTTTTTGACCCTTCATGGGATAGGATTTTATTAATTTCCCCAAATAAATTATCACTATATTTAGGTACTTTTTACACAAATAACCCCTAAATGTAAAATGGTAAATTATTTGGTATAAATTCGCAACTGAAAGTTATTACCCATAAGTTTCAGTTTACTTTTGATTTTTAATAATGAAGGTAAATTATCCAATTCCCAAAAATTAACTGATTGCCCAATAATAATTTTAGCTATTATATATGCAGAAGCCATATTTAATTATTCTCCTAGCCTCGATTTGCATTACAGTAATATGTTATCTATATGATTTTAACCTGGATACTAACTCGATATCTCATGTTATATTAATTGGATCAATATTGACAATATTAATTTTCACAGTAATATCTTTGATTTATTTTACGATCACACGCCCTTCAATGAAGTTCGTGAAAAAGAGCTTTAAGAAAAAACGTCGATAATATAAGTATTATAGCTTTTCAAAAATTCCTGCAATGCCCTGCCCACCACCAATACAAGCAGTAACAATCCCGTATCTTTTATCCAGTCTTTTCAGGTCATTAAGTAATTGAATAGTTAATTTGGCTCCGGTGCATCCTAATGGATGACCGAGCGAAATAGCACCACCATTAATATTGATTTTGCTGGTGTCCAAACCTAATTCCCTAATGACTGCCAGTGACTGAGAGGCAAATGCCTCATTCAATTCTATTAGGTCAATATCATTGATATTCATTCCAGCCTGTTTCAGTACTTTGGGAATCGCTTTTACTGGTCCTATACCCATTATCCTTGGGTCAACACCAGCGGCAGCACAATTTATCAGTCGGCCCATAGGCTGTAGTCCTAATTGATTCATTAGTCTTTCGCTCATTACAATGGTAAATGCAGCCCCATCCGATGTTTGTGAAGAATTACCCGCAGTTACCGAACCACCCATGGCAAACACCGCAGGCAACTTACCCAATGCTACTAAATTTGTGTCGGCCCTTGGTCCTTCATCTGTATCAATAATAGTTTCCCTATCCGCTCTTTTTTCTTTATCATTTAGGTATACTTCCTTCACTATTATGGGTAAAATTCCCCCTTTGAAATGCCCTTCTGCAATTGCTTTGA
>CAIWHI010000831.1 GCA_903912435.1 uncultured Bacteroidota bacterium
GCTGGCCATTCACCAGCGTAACATTAACACTACCCATTATTAAAGAAAATTAAAAAGTCAAAATTAAAAAGTCAAAAACCCAAGCATGATCTAGTCCTATCGGCACCCCTCTCTTTTGGAGAGGGGACGGGGGTGAGGCCACCCGCACTTACGCCTTCGCCCTTTCCACCTTCACCACAGCCTTATCTTCCAATCCAGCCGCATAAGTCCCGGCCTCCTTGTCATTCAGGAAAATCATCCCATCACTGGTGAAAAAAACCTCATTCACCTTAGGCCTGCTTTCCATATACTTAGCAGCCTTTATATTAAAATCAACATTTACCTTCTTATCCATAAAAAACAAAGTTTAAACACCTTTTAAAACCTATTAAAACCAGAATTAAAACACCCAATCCCACACTACACATCGCCCATCCGGCCAGTGCACCCGGCACATCACTAAGCTGCATGAAGCACGGTTAAAGCCTTATCATAAAAAGCCTTCCTACTTGCAGCCCCATTAGTACCGCCATTCACACGCCTGGTAATAGTTGCAAAATTCCTTCCATCAGCCAGCTCATTCAGTTTATGCTTATCCCAAAACCAGTAAGCACTCTTCACAGCCAGTTCAGGCTCAGCCAGCAGTTCCGGTTCATCCACCAGCACAGGCATATTCCATTCCTGTGCCAGTAGTTCATAATTCACCCTGCCGGTAATTTGGATGATACCCCTGCCCTTATATTTCTCACCATCACCGGGATGGATATTCCCCAAATCCTTCCTGCCCTCATAAGCCTTACCACTGGCAAGCTCAGTAGTATACATCAGGCAGGCACTTTCATGTAGTATTTGCCCCAGGAAAGCAGCCATCCTATCCACAGTAGTCACCCTGCCATAACTAGCATACTGGTTGATAAACGGCAAAAACCTAGGTATATACTTTGCATTTACACCCATAATCGCCTTCAGTTGAATTTCGCTTACCTGCATAAAAACTATTTAAAAAAAATCCTGTAAATCCTTAAATCCTGATTCAAACACTCACTCCTTCACCACCTCATCCACAATCTTCATCAGCTCCACACTCAAATGCGTCCTATCAATACTAATATCAGAGCAGTACTCCTCCAGTTCCTGAATCATCATATAAGCCTTATCCGATACAAACCGCATCACAATCAGCTGCACACAGCGGCTAAATTCCTCACGGTCCATTTGCGCAGGAACATCAAACTTTTTACCAGCCAGGCACCCAATCACAAACATTACCAGGCCTGCAATCAGCACATAGTAAAAAGGTACCGCCCCACACAAAGCATTTTGAATATGTTGAATCATGACAACCGGTTTATAAGTAACTTAATCAAAAAGACCACCAAAACCACAATCCCCAATACAGCCATCGAATTCCACATCGATACTCCAATCCTAGCCAACCAACCCTTATGCTCACCTTCAGTTACCGTGGTGAGGGTAGCAGTACTATCGCTTACATCTTTAAAAGAAGTGGCAGTCTGGAGGCTGTCATACCTGTAAGCCCGGTACACATTATCCATAATCAGCCCCTTGATCACAACCGTAAGGCTATCAGTATTACAATCAATATCAGCACTCCCATCAGTGTTCACAGTAACAGTTGCATGAAACCGCCCATTATCCTGGTGAAACTCCTGTTTAATTTTTTCGCCCCGGCTATTGAAAGCCCCAAGTAAATCATCCGCATCCAGGTGAATATGAGAAATCCCACCGGCAAGCCCCACAGCAGTATCCTTTTCAATATGGATATGAACATTACTATCCACCCGGCTCACCGCCTTACTACTATCATTTTGCGTACTATCCTTAATTATGGCCGTAGAGACGGATTGAATCCGTCTCACCGTATTGCAGGATGATAACAACCAGGTAGCCCAGCCAAAAAGCAGAAACGTCCCCAGGGCAATACAAACAATCCTCAGATAACCGTAACAACGTCCCATGATTAGTTATTTTTTGCGTTAAGCATTTCAGTTTTTTCTTTACTGCCTGCACTACTGCCATACCTAAAATCCAGCAGCGTACCCAATTTCAAAATCAGCGCAGCCACCACCACACTTATAGCATCAATATTCTTACCCGTATGCAGGCAATAAAATGCAAGGCCCACAATAGCCACAAGCAAGGCCACCACAATACGTCCCCACCATTTATCTTGTTCCTTATCCATTGGTCTTATCCTTTTTAATGTCCTCCTTTAGTCCCTCAATCAGTTTTTCCAACCGCTCAATAGCATCCTCACGTTTCTTCAGGTGTTGGCTCTCGCCACCTTTCTTTTTCCACACAATGGTTTTCCGCTGGTTGATCATCACAAAAGTTGAAGCACCAATCCCAAATAGAATCCCAACAATCTGTAAAATCTGAATCAACCCATAGCCAGCCGTCAGGCTACCAAGGGCACTAATCAGGTTACTACCTGTAAAAAGCAAAACACAAGCTAAAGTCATATCCGGGCTTGAATGAGTATTTAAATGATGATGATCCATAACGAATAAAACAGAAGATTGCGAACCCCTTGCACTGCTTAACCCCGCACCAATTACGGCAGCGGGGCTAAGCTTTTCAGCTTATGGGGAAATAACCCCTCTTACGTAATGTGCCAACAGGGGGCAATCGACACATTACTAACTACACACACATTATCAGCACGCCCCCTTTCTCTATCTAGTGGCTCAAGGCCCGGTTGTTAATATCGCTTATCCCCGAAAGGACTTTTAACTTTTGACTTTGAAAACTTTACGCCGTTTGCACAATAGCCACAATGCCCCTCTCGTCACTCCTGCGTATCCTGCCACCCATCCTTACCTCAAAGCTGTAGAGATCACCATAGTAAGTAGGGTCACCCATCTTTTCAAAGGCAGTAACATTACCCACGGCACGTTCTATAGCTCCACGCTGCCAGCACAGCACTGCATCATTATCTGTTACAGCCCCTGCTACTCCATAAGCATTTACGGCAGTCGCACCAACATTATATATCACAGTATCACTACGCTCCATAATCTTGAAGCCAAACAACATACCTACCACGCCATTTTTTACATCCATAGCGGCACTAAAGTCACGGTATTGGGTGGCAGTCATATCATCCATTAGCTGGCTCATCATATCACTGCTAAAAAGGGCAAAACGGTCAGCCCTGGCTATTTTTTGTTTATTCAGTTTTAGCTGCGCTGCTTTCAGGTCATTTACCAATACCTTCTTCCTGGTACCAGTAGTTCCGGCAAGGTGCGTAGCCACACTAGCACCGGTAGTCCTCAAAATATTACCAGCCGTCACAGTAGCCCATTTTATCAATAAGCCATCAGCAATGCGCTCATTCAGTGTTGCCTGGTGCTCCTCAAGCACATTCTGCCTCTTATTATAGCTCAGCTCATAAGTCTCAGCATTGGGTATCAATATCGGGTCAGTAGTATATGCCTTCAGTTCATAAGTCACATCTGTGTCTGTCCTGGTAGTTACTGATGCCGGTAGGTCAGTCCTGTTTTCCTGCGTACCAGGCACGCTTCCAGCCTGTGGTATATGCACTATCTTACCTTGTATCACATACTGCCCGGCATCCGTACTAGCAAGCAAAAATTCATTGTTTTTAAACAGGTTCCCTTCAATATGATCCTGCCATATTTCCTTACTAATTGCCATAAAGGCCATGCCCTTCATGCTACCTATTGGCCTGTTCATAACCATTGGCACTACCATTGGCACACCAAATAGCACCACAAAACTTGCAATCGCCATGCCTGCCCCAAATTCATTGGCAACAAACAGCGATACCAGGAGCGACATCAGTAATGCTCCTATTAACCCCGGAATTGATAACTTCATTTTCATACTTAAAAAATTGATTGTGATTTTTCGATTACCCCCAAAAGGGCTTTTTGACTTTTTAATTTTGACTTTTTACTTTGAAAAGCTTACTTCTTCTTTTTCTTAAAATCCTTGAACTTCTTTTCAAATTCCGCTGGGGCTATTTGCTTTAGCTCCTCAAGCTCATCACTAAGGTCCAGGTCGTTCCAGCTTTTAGCACAAAGTTCCTTCACCCTGTCTGGGTTGGCACCCTTATCACTGGCAGTGCTTATAGCACCCGCTATGCTCTTATATACAGGCATACTACCTACCAGGTCTTCAAGTTCATCCGGCATATTGGCATAGGCCTTTTTCAGCTTGCCCTGGGTTTCCTTGGTAAACTTGCCATCAGTAAGGCCCTTCGCCAATACATCGTCTATGCGCTTATCCACAGCACCCTGTTTTTCTTTCTTCAGCTCAGCACCAAGCCTTTCATTTTCGGTGTGCAAACCTTCTATCCCTTTCACCACACCTTCAGCAGTGGCCGTATCATCACTAAGGCTTAGCAAGCTTAGGAGGGCAGGGGTAATTTCAAGACTTACCTTTTTCATATTTGAACTTTTATTTTTAGAAACCTCAATTAAATCGCTTAGATTAATTTCATCGCCCTGCTCATCACACAGCTCTGTTGTCATTGCATTCCTGTTACCGGGGTTATCCACCAGGCTGCATTCCTTATTATACCACACATCCACCACCACAATAGGTTCTTCCGGATTCTCAGGGTCTTCCTCCAGGTGGTATTCTATTATACATAGCTTACCAACACTTGCAGCATTCAAAAACCCATTCTTTATTTCCTCAATAGTCCTTTCTGCCCTTGGGTGTTCCATATTGATAACCGGGTTACCTATCACCCTGTCACCATCTAGTCTCACATTTTCCCATTTCAGTAATACCCCATCATCCTTCTTATGGCCATAGTACCCAATTGGGTTTTTCAGGTATTCATCCATTTTATACCCTCTGGTCAGCAGCTTCATGCCATACACATTTAGGCTACTGTCTGTAAGTACATAATCCTTATCTATAGTTGTGGATGCCATAATGATGTCTGCTTTTTCCCTTTTTTAACTCCCCTCATGTTTTTAGGAGGGGCAGGGGTGGTTACTTTTTTGACTTTTAACTTTTGAATTTTTACTTTGAAACACAAAGAAACACCACCTCGCGCACATGAAAACCCAAACTCTCAGCCACAATACACCCTCGGTATTGTCATAATACGCTTTCTGTATTGTCATACTTTTTGCCCGAAAAAACCATAACCCCAAACCTGACCTTTGTCCCATACACACGCCCCCCAGCTTTGCTGGGGGAGGGGTTGGAGTTATAGTTTACTGTTTTATAAGCTCCGGCAGCAATGTTTTAACTTTTGAATTTTGACTTTTTAATTTGAAAAAATGACTCCTGATAACACAAAAAATCTGGCAGAAAAGCTCTACATGGCCAATGAGCTCTCACAAAAAGAAATAGCTGAAAATCTCGATGTTTCAGAGCAAACTATTTGTAAATGGGTAGCAGAGGGAAACTGGGCAGTCATACGCAAAAGCCTCACCACATCCAAATCCCAGCAATTGGCACTCCAGTACGAAATATTGGCATACCTAAATAAGTCAGCCAAAGAAGCCATTGAAGATGATGACCCTGCTACAAATCCCGACTATGATGCTATTGCTAAAGTTTCAAAATCCATTGAGCGGTTAGAGAAAGATGCTGGTATAGCTGATATCCTTCAGACAGGAATCAAATTCATAAAATTCACCTCACGGGAAAATATTGAGGAAGCTAAAATCATAAGCAGGTGGTTCTACCTCTTCGTTCAGGAACAAATGGAAAACGCCAAATAATTCTACTATGGAAAAGAATGTTCAGAAACTACTCGACCAGCTAACCAAGCTCCATACCGATCTTGCCAGTGCTACCCCTGTCAATGCAGCCGAAAAACCTGCTGAAAAACGTCTCCGGATTAAATACCTGGAGCAAAACCACGAAGAGTGGTTTAAATACTATTTCCCTGTTTATGCTTCAGCTCCACCGGCACAGTTTCATAAAGATGCTGCCGATAGGGTTATTAATAATCCCGAATTCTATGAAGTCCGCAACTGGAGCCGGGAATTAGCCAAATCTACCCGAACCATGCTTGAGGTATTCTACCTCACCCTTGTTGGTAATCCTGTTGGTGCTGGTTTTAAACGCAAAAAAAATGTGTTAATCATTTCCAATTCATACGATAATGCCGAACGCCTGTTATTGCCTTACCAGGTCAATTTCGCCAAAAACAACAGGCTGATAAACGACTATGGCGAGCAGCAAAATATTGGCTCATGGGGTATGGGGGAGTTTATTACAAAAAAGGGAACAGCCTTCAGGGCAATAGGTGCAGGCCAGTCACCAAGGGGAACCCGTAATGAAGCAGCACGCCCGGACATTATAATATTTGATGACTTAGATACTGACGAAGATTGCCGCAATAGCGATATTGTCGATAAGCATTGGAAGTGGGTAGAAGAGGCTGTAATACCTACCCGTTCCATTTCTACACCTCTTTTGGTAATATGGTGTGGAAATATTATCTCAGAAGATTGTTGTGTGGTTCGTGCCCAGGCATTGGCTAATCATGTCGACATTGTAAATATCCGCAATGCTGAAGGCCTGTCCTCCTGGCCCGAAAAAAACTCTGAAGCCGATATTGATAGGGTACTTTCAATTATCTCTTATTCCGCCCAGCAAAAGGAATATTTTAATAACCCTATGTCCGTAGGTAAATCGTTCCCTAGCATCACCTGGGGCTCCTGTCCACCATTAAGTTCATTACCCTTTATAGTAGTTTATGCCGATCCGGCTACATCCAATAAAGACCGGCCTAGCCAATCGTCTAACCTTTCCAACTCCCGGAAGGCCATTTTCATTATGGGCAGGCAGGGAGCTAAGTACTACATATACACAGGCTTCTTAGACGTGATGAGCCAGGCTAACTTTATCCGTGATTTCTACGAAACACGTAAATACATCAATAACCTTTGTCCGGCTTACTACCTCATAGAGTGCAATACTCTTCAGGGGCCATTCCATGAGCAGGTTATCGCCCCGCTCAATTACGATTACGGGCAGGAACATGGCGGTGCATTGCCATTGATGAAAGATGAGCGAAAAAAGGATGAAAAGTGGTTTCGTATCGAGGCGCAGTTGGAGCCACTCAACCGGGATGGTAATCTTATATTCAATATTGAGGAAAAAGACAATCCCCATATGAAGAGGTTGGAAGCTCAATTCAAAGCTGCCCGGCCTAACAGCAAAGAATTGGATGGCCCTGACTGTATCGAAGGAGCAAAATTCATTATAGACCAGAAGTCAACCCAACTTTCAGGCAATTCATTCCGGGCCATAAAACGCCAACGCTCCTCAACCAAAGGATTTTAATAAAGGATTTTATCAATTGCTTCAGCGAAGTAGGTTTTAACTTTTGACTTTTAACTTTTTAATTTATGCCATACACACCAATAATTGCACCATCCGATTTAACTACACATATTTACCCCGAAATCCTGGCAGAAATAACCAGGGATGATAATGGAGCATTAGCAGCTCAGGCTATTGAGATAGCCATTGGCGAAGCAAAAATCTATCTATCCCGTTACGACCTTGTAGCCATATTTGGTAATGATACCACAGCTGCTACATTTTCCGATCCCTATCTCACCGGCTTAATAAAAGTCATAGCCATCTGGCAATTAATATGCCTGGCTAATCCCAATATTAACTACGAGACATTCCGCACTAGGTACGAAGATACCATTGCCATACTCAAGCGCATACAGGATCAGAAAGCCGATCCACGCTGGCCATATTTAGATACCACAGGTCTCACCACACCGCCAGGTATTGCCATGTCCATCAAAACCACTAAAAAACGGAACAACTCCTATTAACCACAGGAAAAGGCGGTTTTAACTTTTGACTTTTAACTTTTTAATTATAAAAAATGCGCAACGATAATAATGAGATTATCCCGGTAGCAAATGATTCTGATATCATTACACCAGAACTTTCTAATCTTACCCAAACCAAGCAGGATCAGGTTACAGGCAAGGAAATAAAAATAGTAACCCAGAATATTACCCTTAGGTCAAATGACCGTTCCAAAAAAGAAGTAGTAGACTGGCGTACTGCCTTGATCCAGGCTGAAAGCGTTTATTACCCAAATCGCAAAAAGCTCTATGATGTTTATGAGGACATTATTTTAGATGGCCACCTCACTGGTATCATAAACAAGCGTATTGATTCAGTACTCAACAAACGGCTGCTCTTTAAAAAAGGTGAACAACCTGTTCCCGAAATACAACTTTTGCTTAAATCAAAGGTATTCCGTGATATCATTTACGAAATCATGCAGTCCAAAATGTGGGGTATATCCGGGCTTGAATTTGTCCCTGGAGAAAAACTACGTTTCAACCGCATACCCCGCAAGCATATAAAGCCAAAGTGGCAAATAATTACAATCAACGAGTACGACATTCAGGGAATCTCCTATACCGACCTTGCAAACGTCTGGATAGTCGGTGACCCTGAAGACCTGGGTCTATTATTAAAATGCGGGTTTTATGCCCTCTTGAAAAAGGGAAACATAATAGATTGGGCAGAATATATTGAAGTATTCGGCTCCCCAATCATTACCATGACCTATGATGCTGGTGATAGGCAAACCGAATTAAAAATTGATGAGTTACTGGATACCATTGGCAACTCCACCAAAATAAAATTACCCAAACAAGCCGGGTTAACCGTAGCAGATGGTAAAGCCAGCAATGGCGATGGCAAGCTCCAGGAAACATTTACCACTACCATGGATAATTCAATGTCCAAAGTCATTTTAGGAAATACCGAAACAACTAGCAGTAGCAAATCTTCAGGCTTTGCCCAGTCCAAAACACATGCCCAGCAGCAATTAGAAATAATCAAAGCTGATATGGTAGATGTTATCGACCTTTTGAATAGCGACCATTTCCTCAATATACTTCGTTCATACGGCTATCCTGTCGAGGGAGGCTACTTTGAGTACGACAAAGAAATTGATATTGCTTATATGGAAGCAAAAATAGCCATCGACAAAGAACTGGTTGCAATGGGTCTACCTACACCTACCGAATACTTATATGAAACCTATGCAGTAGATGAACCTACAGACTCTACAAAACTACTAAAACCAGCTACCAACTATAAGCCAGATAAAAAGGACATTCAATCTCCCGACATGTCCGATCAGGAACCCATTACCCTTGAAACAATCCAAAACACCATAAAAGAAGAGCTAAAAGCTTTTTTCGCCCTGGCCCTCTAATCCGGAGGGCCTATTCACATAAATGCCCCGTTTGTGGTGGCACTCACTCCGAATTGAACCTTTCAGATGATCAATCCGAGCTTACACAACTATACCAGGACCTCATTAAAACAATCTTTAAAGGTGATTTAAATATCCA
>CAIWHI010000832.1 GCA_903912435.1 uncultured Bacteroidota bacterium
CTTTAATCCCTTATAGGCCCAATACAATGATTGTGAATAATTGTCTTTGATAGAATCCAACATAGGAACAAGGTCGGTTCGTAACAAATGCTGGAATACAAACACCTTTTTCTCATCGCATTTATCAAAAACTTCCAGGAGGTTTCGAGACCTGGTTAGCCTTTCGGCATAGGACAGGGCGTAATATAACTGGCCCCAATTAGCGATGATAGACTTCCTATTTTTCAGGTATTGGTTATAAATGTCGATAACCGGGGTAATATCATGGGCTATTCCATTACCAATATCAATACTATCTCCACCCTTAAAAAATTGCTTGTAGTATAAACCTTTAATGGCCTGAAAAGCATAGCGTTGCACTAGGAAATCTGGCAAACCTGATTTGCACTTATTTAAGCAAAACCCAACAATTGAATCTATTGCTTCATTATTTCGAGGTCCTTGTTTCTCTCCCCATGGGTCCATCTCCCCAAACAGAGTGAACTCAACATTTTTTGCCAAAGCGAAATATTGAAGGGCATCCTTGTTAGACGGATTCAATAACCATTGAATAAATGTATTATCAGCCAGGCTAGCCCAACGACCAGTATGTATGCAGTAAGCAAACTCATCGGATGAAAGGTTGTACTGCACATTATAAATATCAGCAACTATAGCCTGCCCACCGGTGAAATCGCTCCATTCCCTGCAATTTTTGTACTTGTCATTATTGAGTGGATCGGGAGTATAGGTATCTAAAAAACTATTGGTGTAATAAAATGGGGAAAGTGCATCATTGCCCCCTATCTGTTTCTGAAACAGGAGGAACATTGTTTGGTCGTCAAATAAATAATTATCACTACAACTCCAGATTTTGACAACTGGAAAAAATGCCAAAACGAAAGACAAAACTGCCGGAATAATTAATCTATAAACCTTTTTCATTTTTACTTTTTATTAGGTTCCAAAAAAGCCTGGATATCAGGGCACTCATCTGCTAATCTTTCGAAAACTGCAGTATGGGCATATTTTTGTTTGGCTATTTTCCACCATTTAGAGTAATAGGGCATTTCTTCAGTTTTCCAGGGCTTATATATCCCCTTCTGTCGCTGAGCCAAAATATCCCTATAATGATGCGCATCATTATCAATTTTGCCCAGCATTACCATACATGAGGCTGCTAATTCCTTTTTATGGGTAAGATTTAAGGCTTTCAGGTACATTTCCTTAGCCCACGTACATTCAAAGTATATTTTACTATATTGTAGATTAGTAGGATTGAATGCATAAGTCCACCAATCCACAGTATGCCATGAATTATTTTCACAACAAGACCACCCGTAACTAAACATTTGCCAATCTTTACCGTAGTAGGTCATATTGAAATAACAATTGGCCAGGTAAAAGTAGTTCCGAGCCTTTTGTTCACTATCTGTAGTGTTGGTTATTGCAGCCCTTATACCCACAATATCTCTTAATATAGCCCTCTTGCTTACATAACTGTAATTCTTGCCCTTGCCAGTATTAACAGGCAATACCACCCCAAGACTAGTAATATTTGTAGACTTCAAATCAAGTCCGAAATCGTAATTATCCCTCCAAAAAATATCAGGAATAGTTTGAACTACAGCTAGAGCTTCTTCTATTCTACCCTGCCTGATGAGAATAGTAGCCTTTACATCCTTACAGAAATTTTCATCAGGCCAAAAAGATGGTAGTGCCCTTTTTTCAAAAGCTGTTTTCCTAGTCTTATGCTTAAAACTTAGAAAACTATCAATGTCAGCAGCCGCACCAAACTTATCGAAATAGGCAATATCACCATAAGAGCAGGTGTGTTTACCTCTCCTATTAAAAATGGTGGGGTTATAATAATCATTTACCAGATTCCGGGCTTTTTTAAAATAAAGGGATGCCAAAACGATATCACTATCTTGCTTTAGTTTTTCGCTGAGCAAAAGGTACAATTCTGACAATAAATTCCCAGGCGACTCATATTCCTCGTATTCTTTTAATGTATCCTGCTTTAAACCTAATCGCTCCAATGACAGGAATTGTTGTTCCAATTGGGTCTGGATTGCTGGGTGGTTTACTTTTGCCGAATAAATAATCGCTATTGTTTTCTCCACCTGCCTTTGAATTTCCATCTTTTTGTTAGGCTGATGAGGCAGCCGGTCCAGGTATTTTAGGGCACTTGCATAGTCCTTATCCATATTGTATAAGTGGGCTATTGCCAGCATGAGAAAATCATGGTTAGGTGATTTTTTAGAGACTATTGACTCCAAATATTGCCTAAACTCTCTTAGATAGACCTTATCCTTTGCAAGATTTTTGGAAACATAATAGTCATACGTTGTATCAAAATCGTTATAGTCCCTATTATACTTATTGTGGAACTCTAATGATTTCAGATTCGATTGAAAATTTTTCACCTCGTAGGAGAGTATCCAATCCTCCAATTTATTCACCTCCCTGCCCACCACTACTTTTATATAAGGACTTTTTGGCATTACATTGTACAAGCTCTTTATTTCAGACAAAGCCTTATCCTTTCTCTTCATGGCACAATAGGCATATTTTGCAGCCCTTGTTCGTGCATCACGCGGCATTACTTCTTTTAGTTCAAGGTCGGCCCTACTCAAGTGATTAAAAATGAACATTTTTTTATCCTCACATCTGTCAAACGATTGCAATAGATTAAGAGCCCTTGCTGCAGTATCACTATGTGACAAAGCATAATAAAGTTGGCCCCAGTCAGCTACAATTGTATTCTTGCCTTTTAGCCACTTATCATAGCATTTTATAAGGTCAGTATCATCAACCGGGGTTGACAGGCTAATATCAGGGTCATTAATGCTCATAGAATTGTATTTCTGATAGTACATTAATTTCACCGCCTGAAAAGCATACCGCTCCTTCAAAAATTCCGGACGTTCCGACCATCTGTTTTTTGAAAGTTCAGCCATCAATAATCCTTTATCAATAATTGGGTAGTTAATTGCTTTAGACAATTGAAAAACTTTCTCCTGCCAAGGGTCGTTGGATGAGGGTATAATCATATCCTCTACTTTCTTTGCATACCTGAAATAATTGTACGCCTCCTTGTTTTCAGTCCTGGTAAGCCAATTGAC
>CAIWHI010000833.1 GCA_903912435.1 uncultured Bacteroidota bacterium
ATTTTGTCGGCACCTTGAAATTTTCGGTGGTGGAATCTTCAAGGGCAATTGCATCACTCAATTTAGTCTGGAAACTATATTTGGCTGGGCCATCAGGGTCCAGGCCTTTTATTTTGCCATAGGTTATACGTTGGGTAAGGTTGGCATCGGGGTAAAAAGACTTCTTACTTTCCTTGGCTATTTGGCCATGCATGTAAAGCCGATTCAGGTAGCGCATATTAGTAGTGTATTCTTTTAGACGGGGCGTGATATTGTCAGCCCGGTAGGCTTTTAAGTCAGCAAATAATTGATAGGCGGGATCGGTTTGCAATGATGAGCTATCTGTTGCCTTAGCCATAGATGCAAACTCCTTTAGTTTGTCAACAGATGTAAGTATGGAATTTTTATAAAGGTCTTCTGCCCATGCCTTCATATCTTGCTTATGTGCCAGATATTGCGATTGGAATTTGGGAGGTAGTGTATTTGCATTTGTAGTGAAGTACAATGACATCAGTGTGATAAATACATCTTTATCTGTAGGCGCATCATAATTTTTATAAAATCCGGCTAAACCTTCTGTTGTTTTTTTTAAGGTATCGCTCAGTGCTTCAGCACTAATGTTGAGGCGCATCAGCGATAATAATTTATCAACCTCGGCACCTTGCTGAATCAATTCAATAGCTAGGAGACACTCCTTAATATATTGGTCACGTTTAATGAAATCATCTATTGAGGCAGCATTTGTTTTCATTTTTGGGATGATAGATGCGGCAAAGGGTAATGAATGACAAGTATCGGCCCATTTTTGAAATGCGATTTCAAAGACTTGCTTCTTTTTGATGACATTATTTACTTTCAAACCCTGCACTTCTCCCTGCCACTTTTTCCAGCCATTAGCTACACCTGCGCGCTTAGCAGTGTATTTAATAAAGGTTTCCCTATTTTGGGTCATGTGCTTAGTCCAAACATCCAGTTTTTTGGTTCGAGCCTGGATACTAATTGGGTCATTTATATTATACACCTGGTTGAGCTCGAAAGATGAAATATACTCCATGGTAGTGCCTGGGAAACCATAAACCATACTAAAGTCGCCTTCTTTATACCCTCCTATATTGAGACTTAGGAACTGATTGGTTTGATATGGTTTATTGGTGGTTGAAACTTCTGCAGGTTTATTATCTGCCCCTGCATACACCCTGAACAAGCTAAAGTCGCCTGTGTGGCGTGGCCACATCCAGTTTTCATCATCACCGCCAAACGCACCAACCCCATTTGGTGGGAAGCCTACCAGCCTTATATCTTTAAATGTTTCGGTAATGGCTACCCAATATTGATTGCCCGTGAAATAGGGTTTAATCTGAGCATCCATATGTGTAGATGCGGCATATTCTTTTTCAAGGGCTGCAATTTTTTTAGTTAATAATGAATCGCGCACTAAATCATTATCTGTTTCATTAATACCTTCAAGTACCCTGTTAGTTACATTTACCATCTTCCGAATGAAGGTTACTGTAAGGCCGGGGCAAGGGAGTTCTTCCTGTAAATTTTGAGCCCAAAAGCCATTGGCAAAAAAGTCCTTTTTCTCACTGCTCAGTCTTTGTGCACTTCCGTAGCCACAATGATGGTTGGTAAGTAGCAGTCCACTACCGGAAATTATTTCACCAGTGCAGCCTTTCCCGAACAAGACAACAGAGTTGTTAATACCAGTGCCATTTTCATTATATAAAAGCTCTACAGGAATCTTCAAGCCTGTTTCATTCATATCTTTTTCACGTGATTTTATTGTGGCCGGAATCCACATGCCTTCTTTCGCATTTACTGCTTCCTGATTGCAGATCAGGGTAAAAATCATTAAACATTTGGTTAATAAAAGAGGTAATTTTCGTTTTTTGAACATGTAAGTTTTGATTTGCAGAAATAAATATACACCTTTGCTGTTAAAGTTGCGCGTTAATATCTTATATTAGCAGAAGATTACGTGCTTATCATTACCGGATTATGAAAAAATGCTTATTTATTATAGGATTTTTGGTGCTTGCGCTGACTAGTTTTATGCGTACCAATATGGTATATTCTCAATCGCTATTCAATGCACCTGAGACTGTTTGCGTTCACCAACCTGTTACTCTTACCAGCAACGACACCACTGCTGCCAATTATTATTGGGGCTTTTGTTCGGGCTATTTAATGAATGCACCCACCGGTATCAATGAACATGATAGTTTCAAATTCAAGATTCCTACCAATATTGATATCGTTGAGGATAGCGGATTTTACTATGGTTTTGTAACCAATTCTGCTTCCCGTGAGTTTTTAAGGTTGAATTTCGGTACAAGTTTGAGCAATATCCCTTCAGTAACTAATTTTGGTGACCTTACCCATGGTTTACCCATCAATCCGTCTTCTCTGTTTATTTTGCATGATGATTTTTCGCACCACTGGTTCATTTTTGTAACAGGTGGATTTAATACTTCTACCTCGTCTATCGCTCGAATTGATTTTGGTCCACACCTTAATAACCCTACACCAAACATTGCCAACTTTGGTAATTTTGGTAACGTGCTCAACTATCCTAAAGGGATTTTTGTAGCTCAGGACGTAAATGATAATTGGTGGGGTTATGTATTGAACCACAATACAAGTACCATGGTTCGCCTTGATTTCTCATTCAATGTATCTAATACACCAAGGATGAAAGACATTGGTAATCCTGTGGATGGAACTTCCGGAAATTCATTGTTGAATTTCCCTACAGATATGGCAGCTATTAAGGATAATGGCTTTTGGTATTTCTTTGCCACCAATATGGGTAATACAGGTAGCGTTGTAAGGCTTGATATGGGTACTACACTGGATACTGCTATAGTAATGGGTAATTATATGGGCAATTTCGCATTCAGGATTGACTCGCCTTCTTCTATATCTATGAATAAGGATTGTGGTGATTTCTACCTTTATATTACTGATAGTACTACAAGCCAGTTGGTGGGTATTAGTATGCCTAGTCCTACAGGCCCATATCATGCAATTGATTATAGCGTAGTAGGTGGTATGAATTTCCCAGGTGGTATTTCAAGCATCCTGCGGGATAATGATAATGTTTATGGGTTTATCTGTAATGACAGGGATAGTACCTTAACCCAGATTGATTTCTTCCAGTGTGGCCACTCAAGTATACCAAGCTATACCGAAGTAAAGCCGCCTGTATATACTTATGATACAGCAGGTGTTTATAATGTTTATTTTGTAGTAAACCAGGGTTTGCCTACCGTACAAGTTGAGTGTAAGCAAATTACAGTTGTGGCTTATCCGCCAATCAATATGAATACTGACACAACTATGTGTCCCGGTGATACAATAAAACTGTATGCAGTTTCTACTCTGGCTGATTCGATCAGATGGACCTCTACCTATAATATTGATACTGTATACCTGCTACGCGATTCTGTAAGGGTTTTCCCCGGCTATGACTATTCTTATAAGGTAACCCTTTACTATCCATTTGGTTGCATAGTAGATACTACTGTGAAAGTTAAGGTAAGCAGGGTGCATGCTGATGCTGGTCCAGACAGGTGGATGCTTGATGGTTCTTTCTCAACATTGGGCGGACCATATACTTCAGTATCTCATACAGGTGAGTTCTATACTTATCCTCATGGTGATAGTGGCTACTATTATAACTGGCAACCTAACTTGTACATAAGTGATACGTTTACAGCTAATCCGGTAGTTAACCCTCCGGCTGATATGACTTATTACCTTACTGTTACTGAAATAAATGATACATTCAGGTGTAAGAGTATAGATACAGTGAATGTACACGTAAACTGCGGTGACCTGTATTTACCAAATGCATTCTCTCCAAATAGTACCAATGTTATGGCCAATACATTTGGGGTGCTCAATAAGGAGATACAAAAGTTGAACTTCCTGCGCATATATGACCGTTGGGGAACTCTTGTGTTTGAGTCGGGTATCCTGGCTCAACGGTGGGATGGAACCTATAATGGTAAGCCATGCGAAGAAGGGGTTTATGTTTATATCGCGGATGCTTTCTGTGCCAGTGGTAAAGAAGTGAAGAAGAGCGGTAATGTAACCCTAATGAGGTAAGGCAATACAAGGTTCCTTAGCAAAACAAATATTGCACCATGGGCGCATATTTATTCCAGTTTGAACTGGCTGAATTTTCGAACGATGTTGCCAGGATGATTCCTACCCACAGGGAGCATGTTAATAAGCTATTTTCAGAAGGGAGAATATTATCTTATAGCGTATCGGCCAACCGTAGCCTGATATGGTGTGTGGTTAATGCCGAGGATGAACCAGAGGCTATGGAAATAGCCCTATCCTTTCCACTATACAGGTTTTATACCGATATTCATTGCCATCCATTATTGTTTCATAATACACTGCATGCGGCATTGCCGGGTATTTCGCTCAATTAAGGTAGGCAAAGTGTTCATGAAGCAGGAGAGTTACAGGTTTTTCAAACTACGAGTGTAACACAATAGGGCTTCTATTTCCAGAAAAGGGTACAATAGGGTAGTGGATTCATAAACCTGGTTTCCTAATTCAGACAGGGTATAC
>CAIWHI010000834.1 GCA_903912435.1 uncultured Bacteroidota bacterium
GAACCAGTAAAAAAAACATTTTCATTTGAGTCAGTTACAACCCCGGTAAAATCATCACCTCCATTACTCCCTCCTGTCCCTCTTGCCCAAATGGGATTCCCATTGCTATCCAATTTTGCTAAATATCCTGTATTGTATGTATGTGTAGAACTTGTATCAACAAGAAAATTTCCTCCAAAATATAGTGAATCTGAATTAAAATATCCAGTAACATATATTTTATGGGAAGGTGTTACTGCTATTCCACTTGTATTTGCCCCACCTGTACTGCCACATCCGTAACCTTTAGCCCAAATCACGTTACCTGAAGAGTCGAATTTCCCAACAAAAACATCAATCATACCTCGATTGGTAATTGTATATCCCCCAATTGTTGGACTATTTGTAAATGAACAAGTAATATAAATATTACCAAGTTCATCTGAAGTAATACAATTCGAACCATTACTTACAAAATTCGTAGCTAGATTTCCCAAGTTCTTCAACCACTTAACATTACCGGAAGAGTCAATTTTTGATAAGAAATAATAATTATTATGTGTGCCTGGGTTTGTTATAGTGAAACTACCAAAAGTTAAGGTAGTATCATGTATACCTAATAAATATTCATTTCCAAATATATCAGTTATCATACCAAAAGAACCAGAAGTACTTGGGATTGAATTGGTACTAATTGCCCATTTCACATCACCTACACTATTATATTTTACAATATAAGCCCCTGCACCTGGTACAGTAATTGTACCAAAGTGCATAGCACCCCAATGGTTACCGGAACCATAAACATTACCATTTGCATCTGTTGCACAATAAAACCCTTCAGTCCCAATTGGCATACCAACCCACCTAGCCCATTCCCATGTCTGTGAATTAGCATTTTGCACTCCCATTATGAAAAACAAAAGGATAGATAGACATGAATGTTTCATAGGAAATAACTTTACATTGCAAATATAACAATTTCCCTATAAATAATGCCCAGCCTAATTCTATTATTGCTTGAAAAACATCCTTGTAGTAGCTATATTACCAGCTACCAGCCTCACAAAATAAGTACCCTGATTAGTAATTGAGGGTTGGAAAGAATGATTACCACTCTGTATTTCGTAGTCTGAAATCTGTGCAACTGTCCTGCCTGAGATATCATATATCGCCAGGCTTACCATTGTAGGTGTAGCAAGGGTATAGCTAATAGTAGGGTTTGCGTTGGAGTAGGTAGGAAACACGTTGAAATCATTCACCAGCATACTTGTAGCAGATACACCTAAAAGTACAGAATCAGCGCGGTCTTCATAAATAGTAACCTTTGGTCCTGCATTCGGGTAGTCGCCGGGTTTGCCGCCATCACCGTTAACTGCATTTAATAATGAATAAAAAGACACACTATCACTCATAGCAGCTGGGGCGGTCCAGTAAAACTGTACCGAATATTTGTTAGTACCCGTTACATCTGCACGCATGGTTACTGAATGTTCCACTACAGTTGTTGCACCACAAGCAAAGGCATGAATGCTCGAAGCCGAGACTGTAGGTATGGTATAAGTACCAGCCAACCTATGCGAGGCATTTACAGCCGACACCATAAACCCAAAACCAGGCAAAGAGGTAGTAACTGCAGTAGCATCACCTGTAAGCTTTACCAGATAGGTTTTATTTGCATTATAGGTGGTAATGGGTGTCAAAGTAGAAGAATCAAGAACCTGAAGTTGCACAATATTTAATGCACTATTTGATCCGTGACAAGAACTTGTTGCACAACGGCCTACTGCACCTGTGGTAGCGCCGGTAATATCACCATGGCCATGGTGGGCTGCGCCATCAATATCACTTTTCAATGCAAAAAACAACAGCGCCAATACGCCGGTAAGTAGAATAGACTTTTTGTTCATACGAAACATTTACCCAATCAATAATTTCAAAAAAAATAAACGGCAAAATAAGAGCCTTATTTGCAGACCGCAATCGAATCAATGTTATGAGTGTATTAATTCAGGTAGGTACAGGCATCTACAGCACAATTAAAAATCCCACTATAGTCGCCCTGAAGAATCAAAGCAACCATAGGCAAGAAGTGATGATGTATATTATACTAATACTAAGAAAAACCCGTAAAGGGTGATTATTACCAGCCTATTTAGAAACAAGACCTTTATTTCTCAAAACTAGAACTCCAGATGAGTTCTTACCCCAAAAACACTCACCGCACTATTGGCAGTATTATAGCCCGGATTATAAATAAACTGAAAATCAGGCGATACTACAATGTTTTTATTGAGCCTGATGCTGTATTGCAATTCTACTGCATGCTCCAGGCCATAGTTTAGCCCGCCATCACCCAACATAAAGGTATACCCACCTTTCTTCAGGAAATCAGCATGCTCGGGCGAAATACCATTGATGGAATAACCGGCAACGAAATTGGATGACTTATTGATGTTGTAATTTAGTCCCACACATACCGACCTGTCAATTTCGGCAAAAGCCCATATTTCCCGGTGGCCATCATTCCAGCTCGCATAGGTAAAACCACCCAAATCTTTAGTAAATGCATAATCAGCATGAAACGCAAAACCATACTTATTGCCAAAACTACGGGCAGTATACAATGATGCACTAATATTATTAATGATACTATCATCCATAACTTTGGTGTGAACTGCTTTTGAATATTCAGCTCCATATTCCTGGTTCAGGTATAGGGTTATACTTGTTCTAAGCCGTTCATTTAA
>CAIWHI010000835.1 GCA_903912435.1 uncultured Bacteroidota bacterium
AATCAAGAATATTGTGTTTGTTGAAGAGCTTGTAGCTGCCGCACCCAAAATAAAAAACTGGAAGTTTACAGCATTAAAGCCACCAATGGATATTAAGGGTGTAGCTATAAAAATGGCAGGGTATAAGTTTGCGTGTGACAATATGCACTTTTGCATAAACATGCACTCCAATTATCCTGATGAAATAGACATATCAGTAGTTCATGACAGTTGCACAGAAGATAATAAACAGGAAGTAGGAAGAGGTATATACCTTTTTCTGGAAAATTATCTTGGCGAACTAGATTTCTCTATGGCAATTGATAATATAAAAATTGAAACCCGAAACGAAATTGAACAGGAATTGATCCCATTTGAAAAGTTGAAGGATTATTTAAAATGGCGGCAGAGCGAATTTATAGAAAAATATGAGGGTAAGCGACATGATACTGAAAGTGATGACCACTCAATCATGGAGGCTTTTCATGAAGATGGAAGCCCTTTGATTGCAGTAATAAATACTCATTTATTGAATTGGGATAGTAAAGCTTCTCATCCTTGGATTATGACAATTGAAATACCGTACAAAGAAGGAGCTGATAATGGAATGCCAGATAATAGCACCTATTCTCAACTCGACGAAATTGATAGAGAGATTAATTCTGAGCTCAAAGATATGGACGGTTATCTGTACATAGGTAGGCAAACTGCAAAAAATGTAAGAGAAATATACATTGCGTGTATCGATTTTAGAAAGCCATCTCTTGTGTTGTATAAAATCCAGAAGAAATACGAAAAACAGTTTATCATTGCCTATAACATTTATAAAGACAAATACTGGCAATCATTTGATTGGTTCAATACAGAGAAATAGTACTTGCTAAATTTGGCATGCAGTTGTATAAAAAGAAGCATACCCTACTATGGAAAATCCCCCGACAACCATAATTTGAAATCGGCGGCTCGCTCGCTGCTTACTATTGGGGGTTCTTTTACAGGTGGGTTTAATTTTACAATTACCCTGGCTTTGGTAAACATTTTCATCTCATCAATAGCTTTGAGGCTGATGAGAAATTGACGGTTTATCCTGAAAAAATCGCGGGGGTCCAGCATTTGTTCCAGTGAATCGAGGTTAAAGTCCATTGGGAACCTACCCCCATCGAAAGAGCGGGCAAAGGTGGTCTTGTTCTCGCTGCTGCAATAGGATATGTTTTCTACCCCCAGGGTTTTAATATGCTCCCCAAACCTAATGATAAACCTCTTTTTGTATTCGGGAGTAGCCGGAATAATGGTTTTAGAAGGCGTGGCAATATCAGGCTTGCTAAATATTTGCCTGAATTCGGCCAGCTTTTCAAGCGCATGCTCCAGTTCGGCCCTTTTTATGGGTTTCAGCAGGTAGTCGATGCTGGTTGTCTTAAATGCATTGAGCACATATTTGCTGTACGCCGTTGTAAATATTATAGGACATTCAATCCTTGCAAGTTTCAGCAGGTCGAAGGCAGTGCCATCGGCGAGTTGAACATCCAGCATTACCAGATTTGGCGCGGGGTTATTAGCAAACCATTTCGCTGCTTCTTTCACATTGTCGAGATGTGCTACAATTTTACAATCAGGAATAAGGTCGGTTAATAATCCTTCGAGCCGTTCCCTGGCGGGTTGCTCGTCTTCTATTATTACAATATTCATTTTTAGGGCGTTTTAGCGGTATAAAAAAAACTTGATAGACTGAATATTATTGATCAAAATTCCTTTAGCACCAAGGTTTTTAGCCAGCTGAACATCAGTCAACCGATCGCCGATGACGAAACTGTTTGCCAAATCATAACTGCCATCCATATATTTTCCAAGCATTCCTGTTTCAGGTTTGCGCG
>CAIWHI010000836.1 GCA_903912435.1 uncultured Bacteroidota bacterium
ACTTTGGAATAAGAAACCTATCTTCTTCCTTAGCTCATTAAGTTCCTTAATTGACAGCTTTGATATATCCTCACCTAGTATGGTTACCTTACCGGCATCTGGAGTAATAAGCCCAACCAGGCATTTAATAAGCACCGACTTACCACTGCCCGACTTACCAAATACCACCAGATTTTCGCTATTTTCCAATTCTACATTTATGTCTTTCAGCACAGCATTTGCGCCAAAAGACTTTTCGAGATGTGCTATTGCTACCACTACTTTTTCCATTATGTGTAGTTTAATAAACTTGTTATCTGAACTACAATCATATCAATAATAAATATAAGCAACGACCCTAATACAACAGATGAATTTGCAGCCTCACCCACCCCTTCGGTACCTGAATTAGCATAATACCCCTTAAAACAGCTGATAATAGTAACAGCAAATCCAAAGAAAAATGTTTTGATAAAAGCCGGAAAGATGTCGGAAAAAGTCAACTTTTCAAAAACCTGCAGGAAAAAAAAATGAAAGCTTACCACACTTTTCAGGTTGCAACCTATATAAGCCCCATATAAAGAAACAGCATCACCAATTATAACCAGGGCCGGCAACATAATGATACCTGCCACAACCCTGGTTACCACCAGATATTTAAATGGATTAATCCCCGAAACTTCCATTGCGTCTATTTGCTCTGTCACCTTCATACTTGCCAACTCTGCACCTATGCCCGAACCAACCTTACCCGCAAATATCAACGCAGTTATGACCGGGCCAATCTCCCTGATAATAGAAATGGCAACCATCGCCGGCAACCACGATTCGGCCCCAAACTCTACCAATGTTGGTCTTGACTGCACCGTTAGCACCAGACCCATAATGAAGCCGGTAATGATAATCAATGGTAACGATTTGTAACCAATTTTATACGAAATACTCAAGAACTCACTAAACTCATAGGGAGGTAAAAATACCTCCCTAAAAAATTGCATTATGAACCGGGTTACATCAGCTATTGATTCAAAAAATAGCCGCAAAGCTTTCAAATAGACACTCCCTATTAAATCTTCATTTATCACTTTCGCACCTTTTACTGGCATAACCCGACATTTGATTTTCTCTATTGATAAACAATTCAACCCGACACTATAATCCAGACATTTATTTCACCCTATAGGTGGTATTAATATAGGATTGGTTCTGAGGGATGGTTTTATCAATGTATTTTTCAGAAGGTGTAGTGTAAATTTTATCCTGGTCGTATTCGAATATTTGGGTATTACCTGCTGGCTGGAATGCAAAATTATCGAAAGTGGTATTGTAATAATTGGGGGTTTCACAGCATATGAAATAGCCATTATTTCCTTTACAAACTGCAAAGTTTTCGGCATACTTAGTAGTATAACAAGTTGGTTTCCCTTTTACACCAGATGGACGGCATACCTTGTCTTTTTTGATTCCACAAGCATTAATCTTAGTATCCTGTGCATTGGCGATACCCAAGGTCAATACCAGCATCATCACAATCATCAT
>CAIWHI010000837.1 GCA_903912435.1 uncultured Bacteroidota bacterium
AAGGTCAGCAGATTCTGAATACCTTTTTTCATTTTTGGTATCATTATAAACTTTCACCGCATCGTTATAATAGCAATTAGCACCCAAAAACAGAATACCATTTACACTTTCTTTTTCGTAATCCGGTTTCAATTCAGCCAGTTTCATCAATGCCTGCATGCCTTCACTGTTCAAATTAGTACCCTTGTACTTATCACTACCCTGCTTGCCGCCAGACATTTCATATTTCATACGCTCTACCTGAAGAGCCATATAAACCTCACCTTTTACAAAGAGGGCCTTTGGTTTTTCGTTAGTCTCAGGACTTGCCATTGCCTTATCAATGTTTTCCTTAGCCTCATCCAGGTTGTTTGCATTCAACGCCATGTTAGCTGAGGTCACATATTTATCCTGAGCCATACCTGTTATAGAAACACCCAGAAGCGAGAAAATAATTATTGCCTTTTTCATTTATTTATTGTTATGGTTAATAATACATTTTTAAAATTTCCCAAGTAGCGCAAATGAACCTGGGTCTGATTAACTTAAAATTAAAATACCTATCATTCAAATCAACTATCATGCCTACATCCCCTATCAATTCCTTTTTAACCTTTGTTTGGCAAGGGCAGCCCATTATTCTACTACTGGAACTTCTCCTGCCTCGGTGCTACCTTCGGTGGTTTCACCTTCATTTTCTCCATTACCAGCCTCTCCTTCTACCCCTTCTTCTATACCAGCCTCTTCCTCTGTGTCCTGATCATTAATTGATGCAATAGCTGCTATCCTGTCACCTTCGTCTATGTTGATCAACTTCACGCCCTGGGTAGCCCTGCCTGCTTCGCGTATTGATGCTACCTTCATACGGATGGTAACACCCGATTCGCAGGTAATCATCAGGTCATCCTTTTCAGTCACACCTAATAGACCCACCAATGCACCTGTTTTTTCGGTAACATTCATTGTTTTCACACCCTTACCACCACGGCCGGTAACACGGTAAGCTAAGAGGTAACGCTGCATTACCCCATTGGCATCTTCTATTTCTACCATATTGTGGGCATCCTCTTCCTGAACCACCTCTGCACCTTCTATCAGTTCGGCCTTATTTTCTGGTTTCAGGAAGGCGGTACGTTTCCCAAGACCCTTTTCAGATACTACAAGCACTTGCTTGGTTGTATCAGCCTTGTCTACACATATCATGCCTATTACCTCATCATTATTTTCGTCAAGCTCAATACCAAATACACCAATAGCACCACGGCCTGTAGACCTAACCTTATCTTGCGGGAAACATATAGCACGGCCACTTCTTACAGCCATCATTATATAATAGCCTTCCTTAGTCAGCGATACATCAAGCAATTGATCACCTTCTTCAATAGTAATGGCTATGATACCATTAGCACGAGGGCGGCTGAAATCGGCAAGGTCGGTTTTCTTAATAATACCCTTCTTGGTACACAGCACCACATAATGCGAATTGATAAACTCTTCATTATCCAGTTGTGGCACATCTATTACTGTACGTATCTTATCATCAGGCGGTATCTGAATCATATTCTGGATAGCCCTGCCCTTTCCATTCTTATCTGCCTCGGGTATTTCATAAACCTTGAGCCAGAAACACCTTCCTTTTTCTGTGAAGAACAAAAGGGTATGGTGTGTAGATGCCACAAACAAATGCTCGATAAAGTGGGCCTCACGGGTACGGCCACCCATAGCACCACGGCCACCACGGCGCTGGCTGCGGTATTCATCGCTCGATGTGCGCTTGATATAGCCTAAATGTGATATAGTAATTACCACATCCTCCTTCTCTATGAGGTCTTCAATCCTCATTTCATCAGCCAGGTATTGGATTTCTGTCTTACGGGTGTCACCAAACTTTTTCTGAACATCAAGCAATTCGTCCTTGATAATCTGGTAACGCCTGGTTTCACTTCCTAATATATCTTCAAGATCTGCTATCAATTTCATTAATTCGGCATGCTCTTCGCGAATCTTGTCGCGTTCCATGCCTGTTAAACGTTGTAAGCGTAATTCCAATACCGCCTTGGCCTGAATCTCAGTCATACCAAAGGAGGTAATCGAACCTTCCTTGGCAATTTCAGGATTGGCTGAATTCCTGATTAACCTGATAACCTCATCGAGGTGGTCAAGAGCTATCAGATAGCCTTCCAATATATGTGCACGTTTCTTGGCTTCCCTTAGTTCAAACTTAGTACGCCTCACTACCACCTCATGGCGGAAGGTGATAAATTCAGAAATAAGGTCTTTCAGGTTCAATGTACGTGGACGACCATTTACTAGTGCCACATTATTAATACCATATGAAGTCTGTAACTCGCTATATTTATACAACTGGTTAATTACCACCTGTGCCACAGCATCCCTGCGAAGTTCTACCACCACACGGGTACCTTCCTTATTACTCTCATTACCTACATGGGTAATACCATCTATGATTTTGTTATTTACTAGTGCACCAATTTTTTCAGCAAGCGCATCGCGACTCACCTGATAAGGCACCTCGGTAATGACAATCATTTCCTTACCATTCTTCATGGTCTCCACATTCACCCTGCCACGTAGCACTACCCTGCCCCTGCCGGTATGCATACCCGCCTTGATGCCTTCCATACCGTAAATGATACCACCCGTAGGGAAATCAGGGGCTTTTACGAATTTCATCAGCTCCTCAATAGTAATCTCATTGTTCTCAATATAGGCCAGGCAACCATCAATAACCTCTGTAAGGTTATGAGGCATCATATTGGTAGCCAT
>CAIWHI010000838.1 GCA_903912435.1 uncultured Bacteroidota bacterium
AAGAACACTCATTCCAAAAGCAAATTTAAAACGTTTACGAACTTTAAACCAGCTTACTAATAGGCCAAACAATATAGCACAAAATAAATATGAAAAACTCTTGCAAAATCAGGAAATCCTTAACTTAATGACATTGCCCTCTGGGGTTCAATATTTTATTATTCCATATTCCCCCGGTTTCACCGGGGGCTATTCACATTTAAGAGCCCATCGGGCTATTTCCCTTTATTAATAAATTATTGATTACACCCTCATTATCTATTTCAGACGTAGTTTTGAGTTTAATTCAAATCAGCTATCCTTTCAAATCAAAACCTAAATTCTTACTATCTACACCATTTCCCATATTCCACAAAATAGCTCTTAAAAACACAGTAATAAAGCCCCATTGCTTATCTTTTATATAGGATAATAGGTTGCGGGGGGCAACAACAAAGAGAAAGTAGGGCCAAAATACCATTCTTACATTAAAGGAACAATTACGTCGGATAAACAAGATACGGTTGCGGTTCATAAAGAACTCTTTTAGGGCACTTTTAGCACCAACAGAAACTGATTCTTTATGGTAAATAAGGGCTTGCATATTAACCCATATTTTAAAACCTGCCTTCCTGATATGTTCGCACCAGTCCATTTCCTCATAATAAAGGAAGTAGTTTTCGGCCATAGGGCCTGCCTTATCAAGGGCTGATTTGCGCACCATCATTGCCGCCCCGTGTATAAAACCAGTTTCACCGGTATTGGAATCATATTGGCCATTATCTGTTTCGAATTGACCAATGCAACTATTCCTTGCAGTATAATAGTTCATGGGGGTGAAACCGGCATATTGCAGCATATCGGGCTGTGAAAAATACCTGATTTTGGGAGATACTATGCCCACTTCGGGATGGGTATCCAAGGTAGTGGCCAATGTTTCGATTAATCCTTTGGTGAATTCAGTATCGTTATTAGCCAAAAAAAGGTAATCGCCTGTAGCTATTTTAATGCCCATATTGTTACCGCCAGCAAAGCCAAGGTTTACATCTGAACGTATAAATATCACATTGCTGTATTTCTTTTTCCATTCGGGTACAGGGTCGCCTTTGCTGCCATTGTCTATGACGATTATTTCAAGATTGGGGTATTGATTGGTTTTGGCAATAGATTCCAGCATAGCCTCGGTAACTGATGGCTGGTTAAAATTGACTGATATGACTGAAACCTTTTTCATTTTTAATAATTGATTATGCCCCAATCTGTTTATCTAAAAAATCTAAAATTTCCATATCTACCGCCTTATCAAATTTCCTTGCCAAAAATTTACCTGATGCTACCAATTTACCAGCATCTTCAATAGTAAGCATTTTGGGGTTGGCACCTCCTTGCGACCAATCGGTATATACCAGGTTGTTATTTACCATATTGTTTTTAAAAGGTGAATTGAAAAGGATTGTTTGGAAAAACAATTCATCTGACCCCCATGAGTATTTAAAAAACCGTGAATATTCAGGGTGTTTTTTTATATACTCCAGTATATAGTTTACCTGATCCAGCGTTATTGTGAACCAGGTGGCACGACCTACGGGAATAAATCCATGGGGCAGTTTCCTGTTGGGGAGCAATTTATTCATAATAACCTCTAAGGCATATTTCCCAGGCAGATTGGATTCAACCAAAAAATACTTTTCCAACCGGGGTATGGCTTCTTTCCATACCTCATATACAGGATAATATTCCATGAAGGCTTTGCCAATATTCTGTTCAAGATAGGCATGTAATTCTTCAACCCTTCTTAATAGATAATCCTGACCAGATATAAGATTCACATAATCAAAAGCCACAGCGTAATTTGAGATTTCCTGAAGGCTATTAATTGTTGATTGCACTTGACTATAACCTGCCCAATAGACTTTTACCCTGTTTTTAATAAAAACCACATTAGCTTCTTTTTCAAGATATTGGAATGGTTGGATATCAGTTTTTAAATCGAGATGAATGAAAAAATAGGCCCCAGGGTGTTTTAGCCTGCCAATAAGTCTGGCAATTTGTGCCGGATTTTTATGTGCTAATATGAGGTGTGCTATTTTCATTAATTACAAAGGAAGCCAATATTATCCTAGGAACAATTTTAATGAAAATTTTTGTATTGAGGCCAATTAATTCTCAGGCACACCTATTTTCTCTTTAAAGAATAGTAGTCAACTTTATCATTATGATAATCACATTCCTTTTGGAATTGCTTATCCAAGGGGCCACGCCTAGATAAATGATTGAAAACTGCTTCTTTTGAATCGTAATGCCAGGGATAAACTACATTGTCCCAAAATTTAGGATCATATTCATCCTTTAACCAGGTAAGCCCAGGAAAGAAATTATTTCCATAATCGGGGGTGATGAAACGCGAAACGGAATCAGCATACCACTCGTAAATATTGGTAATGGTAAAATCTGTAGTTTCGAATATAACGGGTTTGAATTGATTGGTGTATTGCCTGGCAATTTTCTTCAGGTACCATTTACCATTATAGGGTACATATTCAGCTTCAAGGTCACCATCAATGAAAAAGAACAGGAACTTGTGGTAGCTAAATTTTAAAATGTTTGGAGGATAATTAAAAGGCGGATAATCATAATCGAAATACCTCAATGATGTTCGTTTGATCTTTTTTATTGCAAATGAACCTCTTTCGATAATGAAGCTGCCTTTTTCATGACTTTCGCCACCGAAAGTGCTTAAAGAATAGCTCATTACGCCATGGGTATCGCTTGAGGCTCTGCTACATTCATAATTAATCACATAGTCATCGGATTTATTTGAGGTATCAAAACTAAAATTGTAGCTATTAAATTTACCCGGTAATAAGGCACTTTTATCTAAATGATAAATAGGGTTTTGCTTCAATAATTCCTGGGCATTATCCATATGGTCGGTGGTCATATTTGGGATAATTTTACTTTTTCGGGCATGCAGGTTTGCAAATGATTCTGTGGACTCCAATACTTTATTGCCTCTGCTGATTTTAAACATCACAACCGGCAGAGCCTCAAAAAAGTTTTGAAACACTTTATTTACTTTCTCATACCTACGGAAGTAGGAATAACAAAAATAGCTGGAATCCTCATAATTCAGTGGTATTGACGCCACGGCCTTTTCAACCACTTCACGGGCAGAAAGTCCTTTGAATGCGAATTCATTAAGCTGATTAGGTGAAATATCTAAATAAATCTTCTCAGGAGAATAGTGTGTCGGAGTGTATAAAATACTGGTTTTCAATCCTATGCATGACACATTTAGTGTAATGGATTTAAACTTATCCGGAACATTAAAACTAAATTTACCATTGCTGTCGGTCAAGGTACTTTGATTAATTTCCGGAACATTTACTGCAGCATAAGGTAATTTAGCCGAATCGCGAATGCTGAATAAGATACCAGTAAAACTATATTGGGCATGAAGACTTTGTGGTGCTAATAGAAAGATTAGACACACATAAACTTTCACTAAAGCCCAACTTATAGACTTCATACTGCAATTTGTTACTCGCAAAATATTCACCCATTAATAAGACGTAAAATAGCTATAAAATCTTTGGTTTTCTTGATATCTGGAGACAAATTTTATTTAACCCACAATCCAATCAGACACACAACATTTTAGCCATACTGTTTTTTATCATTAACCATTATGTTACTATTTCCTACTTTGTGCTACTAGTTTCGGGCATTATGGAAAACAAGGTTTTTGTTATAGTCTATTGTTTGATAATTTCCTCCCTAATTGCCGGATGCAGTTCATCTGATGGAGCAAAATTGAATATGGGCTCTACCAAAATCCCAATAAAGCATGATACTAGCCTAGTTAAACTAGACTCCCTAAAACAACCGATATTAGATACCAATCTTTATAAAAAGCTGGTAGCGCATTTGGTGCATGATTCGGCGAGTATACACTGGCCAGTAAAAAGTGAATATCCTCTACCAGGGGCAATCCTTCCTTTCAAACGTATAATTGCTTATTATGGCAATTTCTACACTCCCAATATGGGTATATTGGGGATGCAACCGGAGGATACTATGCTTGCAAAGCTTGCGGCAGAGGTAAAAAAATGGAAAGAGGCTGACTCTCTGATTCCTACCCTACCTGCCATAAATTATATTGCTGTTACTGCACAAGGCAAACCTGGTAAGAATAGTAAATACAGGATGAGGATGCCTCCTGAGCAAATTGAACACGCACTGGCACTGGCTAAGAAAATAAATGGGATTGTGTTTCTTGATGTGCAAGTTGGTTGGAGTTCAGTACAAGATGAAATACCATTATTAGAAACCTACTTAAGGCAGCCAAATGTGCATCTGGCTATTGATCCGGAATTTTCGATGAAAGAAAGCGGACGGGCTCCTGGTACGATAATAGGCACTTATGATGCAGCAGATTTAAATTATGTAACCAAATACCTTGCCAAATTGGTAAAAGAAAATAAGCTACCACCAAAGATTTTCATTGTACATAGATTTACTAAGGGCATGGTTACCAATTATAAAGAAATCCTACTGCGACCGGAAGTTCAGATAGTAATGGATATGGATGGATGGGGGTTTCCTGCAAAAAAGGTAAGCTCTTATGTGCTGGCAGAGGCTATTGAGCCCGTACAATTTACTGGTTTTAAGCTGTTTTATAAGAACGATATTCTTACCCTACCCTGGAAAACAGTAATGAAACCTACTGATGTGCTGAAACTCTATCCTAGCCCAATATATATACAGTACCAGTAGGTTTTAGCCATCAGTGAACCATTATCTCATCACAAAACATCCATGCTTTTTGACCCGCTCCGGTATGCCATGATGGGCAGGTATGAATACTGGTTGCAATTAACTTCACATACCGGGCTTTGATATGACCGGGCATGGCTTTAAAATCTTTTATCTGCCTAATATTTATATTGGATGGTTGCTCATTCTTAACAAAATCCGACCCAATAATATTATAGTTGACGCCATCTAGTGAGACCAGAAATTCAACCTTTGAGGGTAAGAATATCCAATCATTTGGTGAGTAAAGAAAGCCAGCTTTGACACTGTCGATTTCAGTAATCTGTTTTAGATCAATTGTTGCTGATAGGTCCACACCATAGTAACCCTGCCATGCACCTGTAGTAAAATTATAAGTACCCCTTATTCCATCCACCAAGGCATTCTTACCCGAAGCAGGATAAAGCGGACTAAATTCGGTGGCTAATTTGAGAGGCTTATTTAATCCCGAGTGACATATCTGATTATCGCCAAATGTTTTTTGGTTTGAGAAAACCTTCATTTTATAACTTGCCTGAGAATTGAATTGGCTAATACTCGGAAAAGTTTGGATATCAGAAGTGGATGCAGGGCTTATTTCAATGGCTTGCCCACCGGCTTTGGCAAGCGATGAGTAAATGGTATCCCTGCTTGTTACAAGATATTTACCAATTTCAATAGATTCAGGGTTGGTTTCCCAATCTGTGCTTATTGAATCACTATAGATTGTGGCAAGGTAGGTGGTGTTTTTATCTAAAAATGATAGTGGCTGTTTGATTAAATAGCAATGCTCATCACAAATTGCACCTATGAACCATTTATCTGCCTTTCGACGGGCAATAGAAATATAATGACCAATTTGAGCATCTATTACTTTTGTTTCATCCCATGATGAAGGCACATCTTCCAAAAACTTGAAGGCAGGATTGTTTTCATAATTCTCAATCATATCGCTGGCCATCATCATGGGGCTGAACTGAACCACTGAAAGAGCCAACTGATTTGATATTGTACAATACAATCTTTTGTTTTGTTCGGGAGTATGTATGATTTTGAAAATGCCCGGTGTATAATCATAAGGACCAGCCAAAAAGCGGGTGAAGGGCAATATGGCCTCGTGGTAAGGAGGCGTGGCATTGTAGGTGGCATTCCATTCATTACCCCTTGCAGCTTCCTGGCTCAGCAAATTGGGCCACGTGCGGTCGAGGCCGGTGGGTTTGATACTTTCATGCACATCAAGGCATATCTGGTACTTAGCCGCCATTTCCACTACTTTTTGAAAGTGATTTACCATATACTGGCCGTGATGGTGGTATCCTTTGGGACTAATAGTGCCTGCATAGCCTGTTTTTAGATAGTGGATACCTTGCTTTTGACATAATGCAAAAGCATCTTCCATTTGCCTTTCATATTCAGGGATATTGCCACCGGTTTCGTGGTGGGAAATGAAGTTTACCTTTTTCTTCCTGGCATACCTACACACTTCCTCCAGGTCGAAATCGGGGTAAGGAGTAGAGAAATCCTGGAGTGGAGTTTTTCCTGATGACCAGGTTTCCCAGCCTTTGTTCCAACCTTCGGCCAAAACACCACCTATATTATGGGCAGCAGCAAAATCGATATACTGCTTGGTGCGGGCAGTGGTTGCCCCATGGTTAGGGCCTTCGGTCCAGGTATACCTGCCCGTATGCATGCCCCACCATATGCCCACAAATTTTATGGGTTTAATCCATGAAACATCCTTCAGGGTGCATGGTTCATTTAGGTTCTGGATGAGATGAGATTCAATTAACCCACCAGGAGCTCTGGAAACTTGTATGGTACGCCATGGAGTGATGAATGGAGATGGGACTGTTGCACAAATGCTGTCAGGCCCTGGCCATAATTTCGAAACAAAGCTTAAAGGCTTGTTCTTTTGCCTTTTCAAGGTCATTTCGGAGTAATTTGAAAGGGCCGCTTCATGAATACTTAAGTATAAGCCTGTACTGGTTTCAATAGTAATTGGTGTATTGCAATCCTCTATTTTGCTTAATGGAGTGTGCCTATAGAGTGATTCATAGGCAAATTCATCAGCAGGAATCCACCATGCACTATCATTGGCTGGAAAATTGAATTCGGTGTTTTCAGACACGATTTCCATATCCGTGTTTTTCCAATTACTTATTTCATACCTGAATGCCACCCCATCATTATAGGCTCTTGTAAAGACTTTTAGGGTTCGGCCATGTTTTATAGGCTCAGTAAAAGTGATAATATGTTCGGTATAATTATTTCTTACTACCTTATCTGTTCCGCAAATAGTTTCCCATGAAGTATCAATCCTATTGTATTGACAATCAGTGGCTACTAAACCTGGCCCAAGAAGTGGCTGGTCTTTAAAACCAAAAGAAAAATTTGATTTACGTATTACATTCTGAGTATCAGAATATACCTCATAATAAGGCGAACCACCATCTATGGCTACTTTTATGCGTAACCTTCCATCGGGGGATGCAATGGTAAATTCAGAAGGTTGGGCTTGGGCGGTGATGTATAAAATTACTATAACGAAACATAATAATTTTGAAAAACAGGATCTAAACCAATTTTGACAATACTGAAAGATCAAAATTGCTAAAAAATTGACATCCCCCGTGTCCCCTTCCCTACCACACAATGCCTGCGCACAAAGGGGGAATTGCCGCTTCAAGAAAATTAGGCTATTAGTCATTCTTTGAGCTTTTTAATAAGGTTTATTATCTCTTACTGGCACAGGAAATATACTAATTCACTTTAATTCCGTGTTGCAATAAATATTTTTGAAGTGAATCTTCGATGTTTTTTATATCAGCATCATTAAGTTGAATGAGGTTTAAGCCCAGTTGATTATAAATTTCTATTTTTTTATTTTTTCGCAGGTTATATTTTTCATCATTTTCCATACCCCAATATTCAATATAAACAGCTTTAGGTCTCCCATTACCTGATGGAATATGAAAATCAGAATAAACATTCTCTTCTGTATTTGGAAGTTTCTTTTCATATGCGTGTGCAATTCCCCATAAATAAAGTGAATCATCTATAGTTAACTCAGCTTTGGAACGAACATAATGACCATCCTTAGTTCTATATTCTGCGGGGAATTTTTTTCTAAAATCATATACCACATCAGATTTTTCAACACTTTGATCGTTTACGCTTTTTATAGGATTCTCTATTGGCGAGTCTTGAAACAATTCCAATAAGTCCCTGTTTGTCAAAGCTGACTCTGGCCATAAAACATAATGCCCACCTGATTGGTCGTGCTCAAATTGTTTACCACCAATTGCTTTGCCTAATTTTGTAATTCCCCAACCAGCAACAGTTTTCTCTACCCATCCAAGTTCATTAAGCAGTAGATTTAACCGTTGTGAGGAAATACTAAAATGTTTGCCAATTGCAGTAGCATTTAATAGTTTAGAACTATCTTTTTTCTGATCATTTTCTAACTGAATACCCTCTGGCCAAACAATATACTCTCCAAACTTTGGACTAGTCCTTGTTTGCCCACCTTTTATCTTACCTAATTCAGTCAATAACCACTTATCATTGTTGCGTTCTATCCAACCGAGTGCTTTTAACTTATCAAACAAGTCGGTAGATTTTAATTGGATTTGGGTTGCAAGTGCTGAAGTTGATAAATATTCCATAGATTTTCGAATTTCTCCGCTGCTAAATTATAAATTAGAATGAGAATAAAAGGGTCAATATTATTTATCCATTTTTGTAAACAATAACCGACAAGAATACTTTTTAGATAAGGGTTCATCTTACAATATATTGATAATATATAAAATAGTAGATTATTTAGCTGAAAAGTGGTAAGGATAAGTGGTACTTAGCCAATTTGAAATTTCCCTACTTAGAACCCTAGTCAAGTTTTACACCTTTTCCCAATTTATCCTATATTAGCATCCCCTAAAAGCATTCGAAATAATGTTCAAATTGGACAGAACTGTAGGTAAGGGGCAAACTCTTGAGGAGGCGTCAGCGAATCAGGCAGCTTATTGAAAAACCAAAACCGTGGATGAACGGTTGGCTGTGGTTATGTACCTGAATAGTATAGCTTACAATTTCGATATAAATAACCCTCCCCGCCTCGATAGAACGGTTTTCAGAACCCGAAAACATGAATCTAAATAAGCCATGTAATCTGATATTCATGCTTTTTTTAATTATTTTAATCAATTGAGGGCGATTAAAGCTTTTACCCTTTCCCTAACAACAACTTATACATTTCGGTATAAGAATCCACTTTAGGCGGATACCATGATTGGTATTTGCCGTCAATAGATGAATTAAGTAAATTATGCTATGTAAGAACTCAAGTGGGTATTGGCACGAATAGTTATTGGTCTTCTACAGAAATCCTTGCATCCCCAAATACCCAGGCTGGATATGTAAATTTTTATAATTCAAACGCTGCTAATCAGTCCAAAACAGTAAGTTATTTTGTTCGAGCAATTCGAGCCTTTTAACAATTATTACATTAAACCATTGCCCCTTTCGTTCAGCTTCGCACCATTATTGTAAAGAAAACCTGAAAAAAATTCGGAATGCAGGGCCTCTTTATATCGCGTTTAATCTACCTATTGTACCGTTTAACGTAAGAATAGGTCAAACGGCTGTAAAAGTCAGTTTGCTTATGTCCAATTATACTAATCAAGGTTGTAGCCGGTCTTACCGTTTACCGTTTTTAGCGTTTAACGTATG
>CAIWHI010000839.1 GCA_903912435.1 uncultured Bacteroidota bacterium
CATAATTCAAATAGTATATCTGTAGTTATTAATCCTACACCTTCTATGCCTACAGTAACCGCTGATTCACCATGTGATGGTTTTACATTAAACCTTTCGGCGACAGATAGTTTAGCAGGTTGCAACTTCAGTTGGACAGGACCTAATAGTTTTAGTTCATCTAGTCCATCTTCTGCTATTTATCCTGCACATTTAGGTGTTAATGATGGTGTGTACACAGTTGTAGCAACTTTAGGAGTATGTCCTTCAGTTCCGGGATTTGTTTTGGCGAAAATCTTCCGCAATCCACCAGCACCAATTACATATGATACTGCATTTTGTCAGTTTACACAATCATTACCATTGCGTGCAGACAGTTTGATAGACAGTGTAACTTTAGTGCCCAACCATTTAACATGGTACGCAACACTAACAGGATATTCTACAGTAGGCGAACCCTACTACCCATCTACCCAAGTTCCGGGTACATTTAGTTGGTATGTAAAGCAGACAACCGATCATGGTTGTGAGAGTCCACGTGCTACAGAGACCATACATGTATTAGACACACCAATCTTCAATATTTGGAAAAGCAGTACGTTTGCCTGTCAGGATAGTTCGTTGTTGTTGCGTTATGATGGCATAGCCTATGCCGGATTGCAATATGAATGGACATTGCCACAAGGAGCATTTGTAATAGGAGGTTCATTAGATTCCTCATTTATCAGAGTTCAATTTGATTCTGTATACCATGATACATTGTCATTGTATGTAACGGATCATAATTGGAATATATCCTGTCATTCTAATGTGATGACATCAGTAAAAGTAGTACCCAAACCAACGGCACACTTCTATATAAACCCAATAGTATGTGCATTTGATACTGTAAATATAGAGCTTACAGATAGAAGTGATAATACCCATTCATACATTTGGGATTTCAATTTTATGGGAAGTGATGGCATTGTAATGTCGGTAGCAGGTAGTGGTGGCTATTATGGAGTACATTGGGACAATTGGGGACATAAAATAGTAACAGTAATACCGGTAACCATAGAAGGCTGCAAAGGTGATAAAATGCATGATACCGTATTGGTACGGGATTTACCTGATGCTGAATTCAATCATGGTCATGGTGGAAAGGTGTGTGCGGAAGACAGTGTAATGTTTAGGGCAGATGTAGGCGACAGTTCAGCATATTCCTATAAATGGACACCTGAACATTTCTTTAAGAACAGTAATTTGGGTTATAATTATGGCAGAGTTGAAATATCAGGTGATATAACACTTACGGTTACCGATGAATTTGGTTGTAAAAATCAAAGTAGCTTATGGTTTGAAGCGGAACCATGTTGTCAGGTAAGCTTCCCAAGTGCGTTTACACCAAATGGCAATGGATATAATGATGTATTCCGTCCTATCTATACGGGATATCATAGATTCCATATATTCAGAGTTCAGAATCGTTGGGGACAAACAGTATTTGAATCTACCAACAACAGAATGGAATGGGATGGAAATCATGGCGGTGTACCACAAGATATGGGTGTATACTTCTATTATTTGAAGTATGATTGTGGTGATAAGATAATTGAAAAACGAGGTGATGTAACATTGGTGAGATAAGAAAGACTAAATGGAATAAAATCAGTAATTATTCAAAATCCAAAATGATTATCTTGGTTTAATCGTTTGGTAAATAGAAAAAAGAGGGTAAATATTTTCAAGATTCGGAATCTTAAAAATATTTACCCTTAGTTTTTATTAATCTATCCAAACATTATTTTCTTTTAGTAATAATATAAGTTCATCCACAGCAACTTCACTTGGTATGTTTCGTTTCACAATATCTTTACCCTTATATAGAGTAATTTTTCCTGGTCCACTACCTACATAACCAAAGTCTGCATCTGCCATTTCACCGGGACCATTTACAATACAGCCCATAATTGCAATTTTTAAACCCTTTAAATGGCTGGTTACTGACCTTATTCTTGATGTAGTCTCTTGTAAATCAAATAAAGTTCTTCCGCAACTTGGACAACTTATATATTCAGTTTTGCTTATTCTTGTTCGCGTGGCTTGTAGTATAGAAAATGCTGTATTATTTAAAAACTGATACTTATTTTTATATTCCATATAAGTACGCCCACTTATTTTGTTATTGATTATTTTTGATTTTGAATTACTTAGCCACAAACCATCCCCCAAACCATCTATCAACAAGCCGCCTGCTTCTGTGGCAAAGTGCAGAAGTTGCTCATCAATTGTTCTATCAGAGCTTTCTATCTTTATTATTATTTTAGTAGAAATTTTACTTTGTAACAATTCTATAAATAGCTTGCGAAAATTGGTTAGAGTAAAACGTTTGGAACATTGAATTATTAGTATGACATTATTATCAAGCTTTAATTTTTTAAATAAATTATCTTTATAAATCTTATCATTTACATTATAAAGTAC
>CAIWHI010000840.1 GCA_903912435.1 uncultured Bacteroidota bacterium
AGATATTTAACCAACCCTTCTAAAAAAGAGTATTTCGCTTCAGAATCTTTCGATGTAATTATTATACTACATCCGTGTTTTTTAGAAATATCCAGATAAATATTTGGAGTTTTATTGAAAGCATCTCCTCCACGCCAAAATGTGATGCATAAATAATCTTCATTGCCAGGAAACCAAAGCCCAGACAAAAAACGCTTATCTCTGGTATTTCTTGTATAGAAATAAGGATTTGTACCTTCACTTTTCCTAATTGCCTCATTCCACGAAATAAGAAATGCAAGAATATTATTATGCACCTCCCTGATGTCTGTTATTTTATTTGCCATAATTTTAAAAATTCAAAATTACCAGTTTAATTTTATTTTCAATTCGTAATTCCTAATTCCCAATTCGTAATTTATTTTTCTCTTCCAATCCCAAATGCCTATCATTATCCCTTACTTCTCCCCAAGGTGCGCCGAGTGGATTTTTGCCACGGTCTATGCCCCATTTTATGTTGGGCTTTTTGCGGAGGATGTCTGCCTGCATAAAGGGGCGGATGTTGAGGCGTACTCCGTCATTCAGGTCGGGTTGCCAGCCTATGGGTTGTTGGTCTATGGGCTTCCAGCGCACAAAAATATCATAGGGATTTTCGCCTTCTAATATGGCTTCCAGTTTCTCTTTTAGTTTTAGTGCTGCGCTTAGCTGACCATCTGCGCCGCTTTCACCTGATTTTATTTTGGCTTCGCATTGGCGTATCCAATCGCCAAGGTAGGTGTAGATGAGCTTTTGCAGGTTGTCTTTGGTGAGCAGGTGTGCGTTGACCAATGCCGAAAAACCATCCTTCCTGCCATCCCATATTTGCCAGATAAAGGGGCGGTTTTGGAATAGCTTGTTGTGCTGCTCCATAAACTCATCCCGTAGCCAGTCATCCAGATTTGCTTTTTTTGAACCTTCCTTTTGCAGTAGTTCTTGCAGGGTTTGGTTGCTCCATTCGGCACCCCATATTGCATGCAGGTATTCCCGCAGGCGTTCTGCTGCTTGCAGTTCTCCGTTTATGGCAGGCAGGCACATAATGCCGTCATCATCTGTATAGGTATTAAAGGGTTGTATGGCTGCTATCAGTTGCCTTGCCTCATCTGCCAGTTCCATTTCTGTGTCGCTTTCAGTAGGCCAGCGATACCCCATTAGCCTTGCCATTGCCACCTGTAGCGGGTTTTCTGCTTTTACCGGGTTGCCATGAAACAGCCATTGGGTTGCATCATCACTATATGGTTTCGGTAAACCGTTGGGGTATTTTTCCGCTGCTACTTCTTGCCAGTACTCTATGTCGAAAGGAACTTTAATTAAAGTCGAATTGGTTACGTTTCTCTTTTTGTCAATTTTCCTCACGTCCTCATTAAATTGAGTAGAACAACAATAAGCCCAAACTGATGCCAAATATATTTTATCATTTGGAATAATAACTGCAGCGTCTCCATTAAAGGAGTATCCCATATAAAATGTAGCGGGCAAGTTACCCATTTGCCCAATTAAAATTCCAGCGTTCCCCCAAAAATTAACTCCAGCCCTCCATACCCCACTTGTATAACCCTCTTTTCTTTTTTCATCCATTATGTTTTTTAAGTCTCCATTTCCCTCTTCCCATCGAAAAATATAGTAACAGCCATTATAATGACCAGTATTTGAAGGCGATGATTGCTGGTAAATCCAAATGTTTTTAAAATATAAAATTTCCCAAAAATAAAATGAAAATCTTGGTGAATCGAAACTACCCTGACCCTGTGATGATTCAGTTATTTTAGATAAAAGTTCAATGCTATTTTCAATTGTAGAACCAATTCTAAAATCGGGATTTTCAAGTTGTTTAAATTGTTGAATAATATCTATTTCTTCCAACAGTAAGTTTTCTGATATGGCAGTAGCGTTTTTATGATTACACATATCAATATTAAGAAATGTATTTGTACTTATTGCTCTTTTAGTATTTTGAATTGATATTAAAATGGGGGATACTCCTAATGGCGTTTTGAAAGCATTAGCTCCAAGCCAAACTAAATAATTAAATACTACATTATTTAGCAGCCTTTTCCGAAAAGATTTATATGATGACAGAAAAAGCCAATTTTGAGGCATTACGGTACAAATCCCACCACCAGTTTTTGACATTTGTATCATTTTCGCTAGAAATACATTTGCCAAATCGCCTTTAGAATCTGGATAATATTGTTCACTAAAATTATAAATTTCATGAGATTGCTTGCCATGCTTCAAATAAGGTACATTAGTAATTATTAATGTAAATTTCTTTGAAAGAATTTCACCAGCCTTAGCAATACCTGCAGCCATTACACCCTGTTCAATCTGTTCTTTATCTGGTTCCCCAGCTAATGCCTTTATTAAAATCGGTTGTAATTGGTCAAAACTTGCGGTAAAGGCATCTGCTTTTATGGTTGTTGGGTCTAAGAGGCTACCTAATTCGGGTGCTAACTGAAAATGCTCATACAACATTTTCATCCCGTTTTCCATTTTCCCCTTATCATCCCTTGCTACATTGCCTACTAATTTCACCCAATCTTCTACCTTGCCTTTTGGTGCAATGCCACTACATGCCAGATTCATTTCAGGCAATTCTAAATAATGCCCGCAAAATTTCCATGCTGTAAGTGCCAGATTAAAGGCTGCTATCTGTGTACATCGGGCATCCAATTCTAACCCGTTCAGGTTTTCGGCTATTACTTTTGCGGTGGCTTGTTCTTTTGTTAACCCCTCTTCAAACATCCGTAAGGGAGCCAGCACCATAAACAATGCCGCTACAAAGTGTCCACTACCCATACATGGGTCTAAACAGGTAATGGCGCAGGTTTTATCAGGCCAGCCCTCAAACCTTCCGGCAGCAGGTGTGCCATCATCCAATAACCTTAAATACTCAAAATTTACAGGTGTTTTTGTTGCAGGGTTCCTGTTCACCCACCATGCTCCTATTGTATTATCTATTAAAAAGTGAACCATGTAGGGTTCAGTAAACAATTGCGTTACCGCAGGTAGTTTTGCACCGTCTATTTTATCACCACTTTTATTAATGGCTTCCTTTGCATCGCTTTGCCAAAACTGGTACACCCAGCCAAGTGCATCATCAGCAATAAATATTTCGTTTTCTAATCCATCCAACACACGCTCCAGGTTCAGGCGGTCTTCTGTTGCAAAAACTACCTGCATCAATGGGTCGCTTGGTCTAAAAATAGCAGGTAGCATTTTTGAGGCATAGGTTGCAGCAGCA
>CAIWHI010000841.1 GCA_903912435.1 uncultured Bacteroidota bacterium
ATATTGGTATCAACCAGTTCGGCTGAACCAATGGTATTGGCTAAAGACCTGGCAGGTAATGGCGAGAAACTGATTATTGACTTCTCTATTCCTTGTAATACTGAAGTAGCTGCACAAAAATTGCCTAATGTGAAATTTGTGGATGTTGACCTGCTTTCTAAAATCAAGGATGATACTTTACAAACACGCAAGGCAGAGGTGCCAAAGGCTATTGCCATTATTAATGAACTGATAGGCGAATTCATGACATGGTATGAAATGCGCAAGCATGTCCCGGTATTGAAGGAAGTTAAAAATAAGCTGAATGAAATTTATGTTTCACCATCTTTGCTTAATCTTACACAACCTAACGCGCATGCAAATGCAGGTAATGATGAGAAGATACAGAAGGTGATTAATTCATTAGCCATAAGGATACGCCAAAACAATACACTTGGCTGTCATTATATACAGGCAATAAACGAGTATATTTCTTAAGTATGGATAAGATAATCCGCATAGGAACCAGGGAAAGTCAGCTTGCTGTGTGGCAGGCTGAAACTGTAAAGGGTCTGCTGGAAAGCAATGGCTATAAAGCAGAACTGGTGTTTATAAAAAGTGAAGGTGATACCGACCTTAAAACGCCGCTTTACGAAATAGGTGTTCAGGGAATATTTACCCGTCAGCTGGATATTGCTATGCTGAATGATGATATTGACATAGCGGTGCACTCTATGAAGGATGTGCCTACTATGATGGCTAAAGGTATAGTGCAGGCTGCAGTATTGCCAAGGGCATCGTATAAAGATATTCTGGTGCCAAAACCTGGTACCAATATTGAAGGTACTCCGGGGCCATTTATCATAGCCACAAGCAGCATAAGGCGCAAGGCACAATGGCTGAACCGCTTTCCTGATGATACACTGGTGAACCTGAGGGGGAATGTAAATACCCGCCTACGTAAGGTGGAAGACAATGACTGGAACGGGGCGATATTTGCTGCTGCCGGATTAGAAAGAATAGGGCTTCGTCCAGATAATGCAATAGAGCTGGACTGGATGCTGCCGGCTCCTGCACAAGGAGCTATATTGGTGGTATGCAGGGATAATAATGAATACTGCCTTGAGGCTTGTGCACACTTCCATGATAGCGATACGGCATTGTGTACAAGTATAGAGCGCGATTTCCTACGTGCATTGATGGGTGGCTGTTCTACCCCAATTAGTGCATTGGCAAAGGTGGAAAATGGCCAGGTACACTTTACCGGCAATATTTTAAGCCCGGATGGTACCAAAAAGATAGAAGTAAGCAGAAGGGTGGCAATAGAAGAATCAGGAAATCTGGGAGCAATGGCGGGTGAAGAAATATTGGAAGATGGTGGCAGGGAAATATTAGCATCGATGACGAAATAATCTTTACAATGAAACTGAATACCTACATATTAAGTACAGCAGAACTGGATCATGAATTGGTTCAGAAGGCGCTGGACCATGGTATAGAAATTGATGCGGTATCCTTTATACAGGTGGAACCTATAAGGGAAAACAACCTTAGTGAGGACTTGCTTAGTTTGGCTAAAACAAGTATCAATGCGGTATTCACGAGTGCTAATGCTATCAATTCGATAGGTTCATTGTTTGAAGGAATCAAGCCAAACTGGAATATATATTGTATAGGTAAAGCCACTAAAAAGGCAGTGATGGCCTATTTTGACGCTTCCCAAATAAAGGCCACTGCTAATGACGGTGCCGGGCTGGCGGCTGAAATAAAGGCTAATGGGGTGAAAGATGTGGTTTTCTTTTGTGGTGATAAGCGCCTGGATGCCCTACCAGACTTCTTGTATAAGCATGATATAATGGTGAGGGAGATAGTGGTGTATAAAACTAAAGAAACCCCTGAACAAGTAAAAAAGCACTATCAGGGTATTATGTTCTATAGCCCCAATGGTGTGAATAGCTTTTTCAGGATTAATACCCCATTGCAGGGTTCGGTATTGTTTGCTATTGGCAATACTACAGCAAAGGCTATACAAGAAAAGTCTACCAACAAACTAGTGGTTTGTGATACTCCATCTAAGGAGGCCATGGTGGACCAGGTTATAACGCATTTTCATAAGTAATAATACCCCCTGGCAAACACCAGAACTGCCTAAGTGGGGGTAATATCATATTTTTAGGTAATTAATAAACATAGATTAATGGCTGCATTGCAAAATGATTTGATTTTAAGGGCATTGAAGGGCGAAGAGTTATCAAGGCCACCGGTGTGGATGATGCGCCAGGCGGGCAGGTATTTGCCTGATTATATTAAGCTGAGGGAGAAGTATGATTTCTTTACCAGGGTGGAAACGCCTGAACTGGCTACCGAAATAACGCTGCAACCTGTGGATCAGGTGGGTGTAGATGCTGCCATTATATTTTCAGACATTCTTGTGATACCCCAGGCCATGGGCCTAACTGTGTTGCTAGAAGAAGGTAAGGGGCCAATATTGCCTAACGTAATCAAAACCCAGGCTGATATTGATGCGCTGAATACCGGCGATGTAGAAAACCGCCTAGACTATGTAATGAAGGCCCTGGCAATGACCAAAAGCGAGCTGAATGGCCGTGTGCCATTGATAGGTTTTGCCGGTGCACCATGGACCTTGCTTTGCTATATGGTGGAAGGCAAGGGCAGTAAATCATTCGACAAGGCTAAGCAATTTTGTTTTACCCAGCCCGAAATGGCGCATAGCCTTTTACAGAAAATCACTGACATTACCATCCTTTACCTAAAGGCCCAGATAAAAGCCGGTGCCGACCTTGTACAGGTGTTTGATAGCTGGAGCGGAATGCTAAGCCCTGCTGACTTTAATAGTATTGCCATGCCTTACCTGTTGCAGATTTCTGATGCTGTGAGCAAGGACGCACCTGTGATACTATTCCCTAAGGGTAGCTGGTATGCCTTGCCTGATATTGCCAACAGCAGTGCTACCGGTATTGGTATTGATTGGACCATTACCCCCAAAATGGCCCGTGAAATGACGGGTAATAAAATTACTATTCAGGGCAATTTTGACCCATCACATCTTTTAGCCCCTATACCACAGATTAAAAAAGAGGTTAAGGAAATGATTGATGCTTTTGGTGTGAAAAACTATATAGCTAATCTGGGCCATGGTATTATGCCTAATGTGCCTGTGGACCATGCAAAGGCGTTTGTTGAGGCGGTAAAAGAGTATGGGGCTTAAGGTAAAAGTGAAAAGTTAAAACGTAAGTTTTGACAACGTAAAAGTCAAAAGGTAAAACTTAAGTTTTGGCAATGTAAAAGTCAAAATTTATGTTTAGCAATTGCAAGATGGAAACGACTAAATGTTGAAATTCAATTTGTAAGAATTGTAATTGAAAACTTTGTAAAATTTGCGTTTCAATATTCTTGCAATAACAATCATTACTTATTTTTACAAATAGAGGCGAATCGGTGGTTCGCCTTTATTTTTTAGGCAAATACAAGAAACTCATTATGACAATAAGGGAGCAATTCACGGAATATATATATGCGCTGCAAGACAGGATTTGTGCAGGGCTGGAAGGAATTGATGGCAAGGCGAAATTTGTG
>CAIWHI010000842.1 GCA_903912435.1 uncultured Bacteroidota bacterium
AAAATCAAAAGTAAAAAGTAAAAATAAATAAAATTTGCAGGTTGCCTTTTATTTTATTCTGCTTGTTCTATTATTTGTACTATTTATTTTGAGATGCTATTGATTTAGATTTTTTGGTGAGCATATCTTTCTTTGCGAGGAAGATATCAAGCTTATCTTTTGGTAAGCGCAAATTATAAAAAGGTGTTGGATATGCCTTTAGTACAAACAAATCGTAGTCCGAATTCCACCTAGCCAAAAGCTTTTTGTCAATACCCAATTCAAATGCTGTTATTTCAAGATTCACTGGCTCATTAATCCTTACCATACTCATATTCTTCACTTCCTCATCGGTAAATGTAGGCCTCTTAACAGGCTGAACCGGTTTTGGTGCAACAGCACCCAATTCCTTTGTACCACTCAATGATGAATTAGATGCCAATAAGGCAGGTTCTTCTTCCTTACCAAACTTAAAGTCAGCAGGTACACTACCCAACTCTATGAACTTACTCATGTTCTCGAATATGCTCGCAGTAGCAATGAAAGCCAATACATGACCCTGGGTTTCCTTAGGCAGGTATTCCTTGATATCCCAGAAGTTATGGCTACCAGTAAGTTCTATTGCCTTTTGCACAGGTGTAGGACCACTATTGTAAGCAGCAATAACCAATAACCAGTCGTTCAACTGACCATAGAGCAATTCAAGGTATTTTGTAGCTGCAGTAGTTGACTTGTAAAGGTCACGACGCTCATCACCCTTCCTGTTAACAGTAAGCCCCATCATACGTGCAGTAGTCTCCATCAACTGCCATGTACCAACGGCCCCGGCATGAGAGACTGCATTATGATTCAATGCTGACTCAATAACTGCCAGGTATTTCAACTCCTTAGGCATTTTCTTTTTTTCCAACACATCATCTATCACTGAAAAAGGTGTTGTACTGTTGTTCTGCACACTGCCCAGGGTACGATTATGTAGTTCCAGATATTTGCGTACAAAATCATTTACATACTCATTCTTTTCACCAAAATAAGATTTCTCACCTGCTAAAGGCACGTGGTCATAACCTTTCTTTGGGTCTGGTTTGGCATCCTTACCAGCAGCCATATTACCGGCTATCAACGGAGTAGATGATTTTAATGTAGATTTTGAGGCAGTACTATCGTTTTTAGCACCCGGTGTAGCAGTAGTTTTAGCAACAACTACAGATTGAGTAGCGGGGGTAACTGATTTTGCCGGAACTTTTGCTTGCTGTGCAAATACAGAAGGTGCACAAATAGTAAGAAGCACTGGTAAAATGTGTTTGATTTGCATGTTGTTACGTCGTTTAGGCGATTAAGCATGCAACCCTCTATGAAGGGAAGCGATAATCTTGTTAATAAAAATTTTGAAGAAGCAAATTATCAGGCGTTTGTTGATGTGCCGGAGCCATTAGGAGCCTGAATCTTCTCCTTATCTTTCATACCATTTTCCAATTCGCTTTTTATTCCATCTTTAGCATCATTAAATTCACGAATTCCCTTTCCAAGGCCTCTTGCCAACTCAGGTATTTTCTTGCCACCGAACAACAACACTACCATTACTACCAACAATATCATGTGCTGGCCTGAAAAAAGGTCTAAAAGAATTGGTTTAACATTTAATAACAGCATAAAGATTTTTTTAAAAAGTCAAAACAAATTTCTGATAGGGCGTGATTAAGGTATTCTAAGGTTTTTGCAAAGGTAAGCTTTAGCAACCATAAATCGAAAATCTTTTTTGTGGGGAATATGATTTTAACATAATTTGGAAGGCTTCATGAAAACATATACACTCACCTATATAGGTACTCATGAAATTAAAACAGCCGCTCCAAATGGAACGGCTGCATAAAATTATCTGATTTGATACTCACTAAAATTACTTTTCTACTACAAACCTGATTACCTGGTTTCCGGTATTTGAACGCAGGTTAAGCAGATACATCCCATTAGCAAGATTGTTACCTAATACAATACGCTCGTTGATAGCACCATTATTTGCAATAATGTTATTGTTATAAATCACCTGACCCAGCATATTGCTCACCTCAATTGCAACCTCTGTAGTTTCTACTCCACAAGTTGCATTCAAGATAAATTCGCCAGTATTAGGATTTGGTAGAATAGAAACATTTTCAATCGCAGCATTTTCACCATTCACCATTAGTCCATTACCATGTGCTGGTGGTGTAGGTCCACATGACATAGCCTTAAGGGTATAAGCCACGCAGCCTGCAGTATTTGTAACAGTATACAAAATATTGAAACTTCCGCTGCTCACACCATGCACAATACCTGTAGAACCAACTGTTGCAACACTTGAATTACTGCTGCTCCAAACACCACCTGGGGTAGCATCAGTTAAGGTAGTATTGAAACCAATAACCACAGATGAAGCACCTACAATAGATGATACCGTAGGATTAGCACTTATTGCGACAGTTTTAGTAGCAGAACAACCAGTAGAAATAGTATAAGATACCACTGTAGCACCTGAACCAAGACCTGTAAGTATACCAGTAGTGGAAGCGATAGAAGCTACAGTAATCGAACCACTTGTCCAGATACCACCGGCTGATGCATCTGTAAGGGTTATGGTATGACCAACGCAAACAACAGATGGACCACCAATTGCAGCAGGGGCAGGATTTACAGTTACTGTACGATATGTACCACAGCTACCAAAGCTATAGTAGATATTCACAACACCAGCAGCTACACCAGTAACAGCGCCAGCTACACTTACTGTAGCTATTGAAGTATTACCACTCAACCATACACCGCCTGCAGTAGCATCCGTGAGTGTGATAGATGCACCTACGCAAGCCATGGTTGGACCAGTAATAGAAACTGGTATAGGGTTAACTGTAAATGACCATGTAGCAGAACAACCGCCAATAGTATAGGAAATGGTAGTTGCTCCTACCGACATACCTGTAACTACACCTGCAGCAGTAACTGAGGCAATAGCACTGCTGGCAGAACTCCATGCACCACCTGCTGTAACATCAACAAGGGTAGTAGATGATGCAATACATACGCTAGAAGCACCGGTGATAACCGCTGGTCCCGCAGTAATGGTCAATGTCTTAGAAGCACTGCAACCACCTGCAGAATAATAGATATTGACAACACCAGTAGTAATTGCTGTAACTACACCCGATGTAGCACCAACAGTAGCTATTGATGTATTACCGCTTATCCATGAACCACCTGCTAATGAATCCATCAGAGTGATTGAAGAACCAGTACATAATGTAGAAGGACCTGAAATTACAGAACCTGATGTTACTGTAATTGTCTTGTAGGCACTACAACCGCTTATGGTATAATATATATTAGCAGTACCAGATGCAATTCCCGTTACAACTCCTCCTGAACTTACTGTGGCAATTGAAGTATTACCACTTGTCCATGTACCTCCGCCGGCAGCAGTCAAGGTAATGGTAGCACCTATACAAACCGATGATGAACCAGTTATTGCAGTTGTACCACTGGTAGCACTGATGCTGCGATATACACTGCAACCACCTACTGTATAGGAAATATTAGTAGCACCGAATGCAACGCCGGTTACAATACCAGTAGTAGCACCCACTGTAGCAATATATACATTACCGCTAGACCATACACCACCTGTTGTAGCATCAGTAAATGTTGTTGTAGAACCTACGCAAACACTTGTTGCTCCACTAATTCCGGCAGGACTCGGTGAAACTGTTACAGTACGGAAAGCTGCACAACCACCTGTAGAATAATAAATATTTACTACACCCGTAGCAACAGAAGTTACTACACCTGTAGTAGAACCAACTGTAGCAATTGAA
>CAIWHI010000843.1 GCA_903912435.1 uncultured Bacteroidota bacterium
GCATCGGCAGCACTACCACCATTACCGCAAAACAATACCTTATTTCCGTTCTTAAACGCCCTAATAATCACCTCAGTAACCTTCTCGATTTCGGCCACCAATTCAGGGTTCTCCAGTAAACTTTGCTTTACGTCAATTGACTTTTGGATGATGTTTTTTATCTGCTGCTGCATATAGATGCCGTAAAAATACACGGTTATTTCAAAAGTAGAAATTTCGCCCTAAACTCTCGCGATAAAACTACCCAAAAACCTATATTTAACAGATTTTAGACATAAAACAGCCCTAACATGTGTAGGTGGTAGGTATATGAATAGCTATGAATTACAGATGGTGGCTATTTTCTCAAATGCACTTTCATCTTTAATCACGTATTGGGTAGCACCGCGATTTATAGACTGTAAGGCCACACTATAAGCATCCTGACTCGAAAATAATATTACAGGTATATCCCTATTCAGCTTTTTGATGGCTTCAAGAATAGCCATACCATTGGCTGCATCTTTATTTACAGAATTGAGATTGTAGTCGAGTATAATAATATCGGGTTGGTTCCTAAGAGATTTGATGCAATCTTCCCCCGTAGTAAATAAAAATATTTCGTGCAAAGTATTCCTTGTCAAATAATCTTCAAGAGCCATTGACATCATTTCATCATCATCAACAATAAAAACTTTTTTAACCATCTTACGGCTCATAATAATCCATTTTTAAAAGCTAAAATCTCAAAATTGCTATTGTTCTAAGGCTTACAAATTTAAGCTTTGTCGGCCAATTCAATAGCTGATTTTTTTACTTCCTCTAATAATATTTTTATTTTCTCAAAGGCCAATTCATTCTTTTCCTTGCACATATGGTCAATTTGTATACCCAAATCATTAGTTTGCTTCATGCCCATCATCATCCATTTAGGCTTGAAGGAATGTACATGTAGCGCTATCTCCACAAAGTCATTGGTTGCCAATGCTGCATTTATCTTTTCATAAAAAGGGTCTAATGCCTGAAGGTAAACACGCACATATTTTTTCATGCGTTTTTCATCTCCTTCGCAAAATTTATGCAGGTAGGCTAGGTCTGTAATAGCACCTGTGATATTATTTGCAGGTGGTGGTACTGATTGTGCAGGTGCGGCTGGTTTTGGTTTATCTCCTTCAGGCTTATGCTTATTAGTATTGGTCTTACTAGCTACATATTTTTGGTTACGGTTCCTACCCGTTACATCCACTATGGTATTTATCAGTTGCCATGGTTTGAATGGCTTAGGCACGTAGGCATTCATACCCGAATGAATACAGGCATCTATTTCGGCCCTCATCACACTGGCAGTAAGGGCAATAATAGGTATTTTACCCTTTGTGCCCTGCATATGAGCACGAATGTGTTTGGTGGCTTCCAACCCACTCATTACCGGCATTTGCACGTCCATCAGTATCACATCAAAATCGTGCTTGGCTAGCATATCTACCGCTTGCTGACCATCTTCTACCAATTCTGTAAATACATCAGCCTTCAGGTGCAGGGTTTCGTTCACCACCATTCGGTTATACTCATTATCATCGGCTATCAGGAACCTCAGCCCATTGAGTATCGACCCATCTACGTGCTGCTCGGTATCTATGCGGTGCTGTAATCTCTGTGCCGAACCAATAGGATATTTTATGATAAATGAGAATGTAGTTCCACTTCCTACCTTGCTTTCCACCTCAATCTTGCCCCCCTGCATCTCTACCAGTTGTTTACTTATAGATAGACCCAGGCCGGTACCGCCATACTTGCGGGTATCTGAACTGCTCACCTGCGAGAAACTGTCGAAAAGGGTATGTATCTTATTGGAAGGAATACCTATACCTGTATCAGTAATGGCAAACTTTACGAAAATATGGTTCTCCTCAATTTTCTCCTTTGTGATATCAATATGCACACCACCCTTCTCCGTAAATTTAAGTGCATTTCCGCCCAGATTAATCAATATCTGGTTCAACCTGAATGGGTCACCCACTACTACATCATGAACATCTGATGCTACTGCCGTTAATAATTGTAATCCCTTATCCTCTGCCCTATAGCTCAGTGTTTCCTTTACCTGGTGTACCGCATCTGTCAATGAAAAATCTATGGCCTCCAGTTCCAGTTTACCGGCTTCAATCTTCGACAGGTCAAGTACATCATTGATAACATGTAGCAATATCTCTGATGACTTACTTATGGCCTTCAGGTAATTTTCCTGATCGGTACGTGGGCCTTTTTCCAGCAATAATCCGGTCATACCACTTATGGCATTCATTGGGGTGCGTATTTCATGGCTCATATTGGCCAGGAATTGTTGCTTAAATTGCTCCGAACGCTCGGCCCTCAACTTCTGTTGTATGGCCTTTCTACGCTCACGAATGATAAAAAATGAAAAACAAGCCAATAATAAAATCCCGGCAAAACCTATGAAAGTATAGGTGCGCTGCTGCTTTAAGTCGCGATCCTTGTTTTGTAATTGGTTCTGCTGTAGTTCCAGTTTGCTCTTTTGCAATTCCAACTCACTCTGCTGTAGTTGCAATTTACTACCCTGCAACTGGGCACTGGCGGCCTGTAGCGCAGCCTCTTCCTCAGCCCTTGTTAACTTTTTCTCCTTATCCTGTAGTGTAAGTTTTTGCAGTGAAAGGTCGGTCTGAGTCTTTTGAAGCTCCATACTTACCGATTTTTTCTCCTGCTCGGTAGCTGTGAGTGAAGACTTAGCAGAGTCCAACTGCTTTTGACGTTGTGCTAATATACGTGCCTGCTCTTTCAGGTGTTCTTCGGCCTGTTGTTGTTTCTGCCTAATGCTGTCTTCCCGCTTATCGTGTATATATTCTATCTGCTTCTTTTCAATATCATTGGCATCCTTACTATTAAAGATGGTTTTCTTCAATTTCACCATCCTGGCATAGCTCGCCATAGCCCCTTTTACATTGCCATTCATTTTTTGGGCCGTACTGAGGTTTTTGTAAGTAACCCTCAACTGTTCTATATCGCCGGCCGCCTCGCTTGCTTCTACCGCCTGATTGGAATAGTCAATTGATTTATTAAGATTCGTTTTTTTATCTATTGCTGTTTGTTCAGTCTGAACAGGAGTTTCCGCAACTTTTTTGGCAATACACAGATAAATACTGCCTACATTCCCTAAACTACGTCCCTGACTGGTTTTGTCATTTTTTTCAGCAGACATCTTAGCTACCCTTAGCTCATTTTCTATAGCTTTATTTAGCTCAGGGTAGGACATATCTGAATAGTCCTTTTCGCTTCTCACCTGGCCAAACAGGATAATGGGTATTAAAAATAGAACGAAGAATAGTATCCTTTTCACTGTGAACGAATTTTACAATTAAACCTATCCTACTAAATTACCCCAATATGCAAGTAATGCATTTAATAAGATACTTACGAATATACTCAATCTGTTGAAACAACTACTAAAAAATAAATAGCTTACTAAACTAAATTATTTTTAAAAGCCGAAATATAGTTTCTAAAGAATAAATCTAATGAAAATCATTTACACATGTAGTGCAATGTATAGTCTTTCAATAAATGGGTTCAAAAGGATGGATTATATAAAATCAATTTATCAGGATGGTATCGCAAATAGAAACTATTTTTTCAAATGCATTTTCATCCTTCACTACATATTGCTCGGCACCCATTTTTTTTGTTTGCACCACAATCCAGCTTGCCTCCTGGCTCGACAACATCACCACTTTTACACGGTCATCAACTTTCTTTATAGCCTCTAAAATAATCAAACCATCCGCAGCATCTTTTTTCACAGAATTAAGGTTATAATCGAGTATAATTATATCAGGTTGCTCCTCAAGATGTTCAAGGCATTCCTCGCCCGTATTGAACAGAAAAACTTCGTGCTTGGTTTTTCTGGCAATATAATCTTCCAGTGCCATCGACAACATTTCATCATCATCTACAACGAAGATTTTCCTGACAATTTTATTCATAAAAATTGTTTTTCATTAGTTTAATCGGTGGTTTCCTGATAAATTAGCTAATTCCTATTAAAGAATAAAAGGAATTCCTGTATCTCGAAAAACAGTTTATGGTTAAAAAAAACAATCAGGAACAATTGATAGAAACCGGAACAATTCTTACTGATATAAAAAAGTATTTCTTTGCAAAATATAACTTTTTGTTTTATTTTCAAAAACATTTTTATTTTGAGTTCCGGAAAACTGTTTCAACAATTCTCTTGATTAAGAAAAATTAAAAGCAAAGACATTAGGAACGTTGATAAAATATAGTATTTCAAGTGGCGCGGGTATTTTTCTATTAGGCAAGACAAAAAATTCGCGAATAGCGACCTATTTATCCCGCCAATGGGCGGGATTTTAACGCCACAGAAAAGGAAAAGAACTAGTCAAATTGTATACTTTATTTATCATCGTTCCTAAGCTAACAAAAGCTTATATTTGTTTGTTAATTAAAACTACAAAAGCTAATATTAAGTGAGGATACTGGCTCAATTTATTATGTTTCTGTTAATAACTACAACCGCCAATAGGGCTAATGCCTCTGGCGTGAATAGTTATACCAGAAATGTGGAGGTGCAAATGCACACCACAAATAAACCACCTTTACCAAATATTCAAATCCCTCTACCCTGCTTCCCCAATCAGGTTACGGTTGTTGAAAACACCTCAATTGCCTACAATAGTGGCTCTATATTTCACATAAATTTACCGTCAAGAAAATTAATGCTATTATTGTTTTTGCAGTCACTTGGCATAGGCTTGCTGGCAGTATTTACTCCCTATGTGTATACCATCTTGCCATTTACAGTAGGTTACCTCACCAAAAATAATAATACTAAAACCAGCAGGATAAGAAACCCACTTATCTATGCCTTCTTTATTGTGCTTATTTTCACCATACTGGGTTTACTTGTTGCCACCATAGTAAACCTTGCTGGTCTACAGAAATACACTGAACACTGGGTTTTTAACCTCTTCTTTTTCAGGATTTTTGTCACACTCGGACTTGCATTTTTGGGTGCCTTTACACTGAAATTGCCCGAAAAATGGATCAACAGAATGTCGAGCAAGGCCGATAATAAGACAATAAAGGGCATTTTTTACATGGCCCTCACACTACCAGGAGCGTCATTCTCCTCTACCCTGCCTATCATTGGGTTGGTACTGATGTTGGCTGGTCGCGTTCCTGTTGTGGGACCAGTCTTAGGTATGTTCGGGTTCTCTATTGGCCTGGCGCTACCCTTTGTATTTCCTATTATGGTGAGCATTTTTGTGAAGTCTAAAAGCCTGCTGAATAATATTAAAGTAGTAATGGGTTTCTTTTCCCTCATGATATCCCTCAAGTTTTTCTCCAAAGCCGACATATCACTGGGCTATCATTGGATTAGCAGAGACATGTTTATTATGATTTGGCTAGGGCTGTGGATGATAATGGGGGTTTACATGTTGGGTTATATAAAACTATCCCACGACTCTGAATCTGAGCACAACCTTTATGGGCAGGAATACATACCCCTTTCCCGCTTGTTTATTGCTTTGTTCTCAATAACATTCGCCCTTTATTTATTACCCGGTATTTGGGGAGCACCATTGGCAGCGGTGCATAATTTCCTGCCGTAAGTTAGTCTTATCATTTTTTAGACATTGGTATTTTTGCCAGTAGCCCTGACCTTTAGGTCGGGCCATGAAACAATAATATATATTGGCTTTAGCCAAAATTAATGCGCATGGTATCTCCTCCTACCAATTTTGGCTAAAGCCAATTTTCATTTTCATCTCCTACCCCGGCATAAATGCCGGGACAACTAAAAAACAAATATTATTTAACTAAAATTAGACAAAACACCCCCTAAATTACTGTCAGAAATGCCTTGATACAACAACCTCTTCTTTTTTCATCGAAAGAGAGGGCTGGAGTGAGACCTCAGGATTGTAGTAAATCAGTGAGTCTCAATGCTGAAACATCTTCTCACCCACCGGAATTTCAATATCCAAACTATTTTCTTTTGGTGGAATAGGGCAGCTATAACCATCGGCATAGGCACAATAGGGGTTATAGCACTTATTGAAGTCCAGCAATAACTTACCGTCTTTTATATCACTTATTTTCAGGTCGATATAACGGCCACCGGCAAATGTGGTTTCGTAATTTGTTTTGTCGTTGAATGGGATAAACAAATCGTCCTTATGGGCGGCATCATTGATATAATCAATCATTTGGTAAACATGCAACACCAATGGCTTGCCATCAATTTGAAATTTCAATTGGCCATATTCTTTGAAAGGCTTTTGCTTGCCACTATGGGTATTAATCAAAAAAGGCTTTACACCGGGTGACGGCACAAAATCGGCCATTATAGAATATTTCTTATCTGGTGGAAAGAAAAAGATAAACTTCGTCTGAGATGGTTTTATAGGGCTCCTGGCGTCTTCCAGTAGTTCCTTTACATATTGCTTGCGGTAGGCAATGATATCATCAGAATAAGATTGAGCAAACCCACTTTGGGTAGATAATAAAAAGATACAAAGAATCAGGCACCGCATTAGCATATTGAATTTCCAATCAAAAATAAAAAAAGGCGGGTAATTCCCATTCAGGAATTACCCGCCTTTCACAAATAGTATTTTATTTTTCAATCCTCATCTGTGGGAAGAACAACACA
>CAIWHI010000844.1 GCA_903912435.1 uncultured Bacteroidota bacterium
CTATATCAAAATCATTTTCTTTCATTTTCTGCACTGCTACCAGCCCATTCTCAGCCCACGAAACTTCTGCATTCCAACGGGTTAATATTTTTTGGGCAAGCAATACATTGAATTCCACATCCTCTACCAGTAGAATCTTAGCACCCATCAGGTCGTTCTTCATATGTTCTGTCACCTTCTCTTCCCTCTGAATGGTGCTGCTTCGGCCAAACTCTAAAGAGAAATAGAAGGTAGAGCCCTTACCCTGTTCACTATCTACATAAATATCACTATCCTGTAGTAGCAATAATTTCCTGATAATAGCAAGACCCAAACCAGACCCACCATACTCACGGGTGATATTTGAATTTTCCTGTGTAAATCTTTCGAAAATCAGCTTTTGCTTATCCTTTGCAATACCTATACCCGTATCCTTTACAGCAAAGTAAAGCATTACCCTATCATGAGATATGGTTTTGAGATGAACCTCAAGAGTTACCTTACCATTATGTGTAAATTTAATGGCATTGGATAATAGATTATTCAGCACCTGAGTCAACCTCACTTCATCACCCTTAATGTATATTGGTATATCATCATCAAACATTACCTTGATGGTATTGCCCTTTTCCTCTGCCTTGAGGCGGTTAGCCATCTTGATATTGTTTACCAGGTGCCTTATATCTATATCCCTGTCGGCGAACACAATTTTACCCTCTTCAATCTTACCAAAATCGAGCACATCGTTAATGAGACTCAATAGGTTATCTGCAGATATCTGCAAAATCCTTAAGAAATCAACCTGCGATGGAAGTGGGTCTTCGTTTTGTAATAAATGTATATAACCTGTAATAGCATTAAGCGGGGTACGTATTTCATGGCTCATTACACTCAGGAAATCGCTCTTGGCCATAGCTGCCTTTTCTGCAAATTCCTTAGCTGCAATAAGGTGAGTTTCTATTTCCTTGCTCTTGGTAATTTGTTTCTGCAGGAACGCGATAATATTAATCAGGTTATCATCATTCTCATCAAGATCCACAATCGCATCCCTATCTAGTGAGCGGATAGCCTCTTTTAATTGCAATATAGACTGATGCCTTATTTCATTTTGCTGCCTCAGGTATTTATTCAATTCCTGGTATTCATTTTCACTTACGGAAAATGCATGTTCCGACATTTTTTTGTCCTTCTCAAATGTCTGGTAAGAATTACTTATCGTAGTCAGGAATTTGAGAATATGCTCATCCTGAAGATACGAATCTGGCAGCAACTTACTTATCTGGCGTTCAAGTACTTTATGATAACTCATTTTATAATTGCTTATTAGCTTAATCTCCGTTTTTTTAGCAAAATGGCAGATACAATATTAACTACTATATCTTAAAGTTTCCATACTCATTATTGATTATGCTATAAAACAGTAACACACACAAATCAATAATCTTTAGGTTGCACAAAATTACTTATATCTCTGTAAAAGTAGTAATTGTCATGGTTTGATTATGCAATTCACACTTTGAACTTGGGTTGAAGGGCGATATTTCACCGTAAGAATAAAACCCGGTAATCACAGCCTTGTCGCCCAAAATTTCCTTTGCTGCCTGCAGTTCTTCCTCAGTTCTTTCCTGGAGGATAAGCTTGCGACCTACACAACTAATCAAAATAGCCAATTCAGGTTGATGATTTTTAATACCTGCAAAAGAATAGGTAGCTGCATCTGACGATCCTTCAATTAGCTTATCGAAATTAGCTTTCATTAGCCTTACAGTACTGCCTTCGGGCAAGTTGCCTGCAAACGTCATAGAGCTGGCATCCTCATCAATACTCAATATTGTTCTTACCAGATTTTCATCAGAGCCTTGCTCTCTAAGCGACAATGGGAATAACAAAGCAGAACCAGGAAGCTCTGCAACATAATCACCCAGATATTGCTTGTACAATTCAAGGGCATTCTTACCGTCGATCTCGTAAAGAACATTTTTATCCGATTTTGTTACAATCCTCTCTGGACCAAACTCATCCCAACCACCAAAAGAACCATGCCCAACCAAAAGATTATCGCCATAAAAACCTACAGCAATTACATTACCTTCTGATGGCACTGCATTAAGGCTGGTTAGTGTCATGGTAAACCGTGCAGCATCACCTGCCAGGCCACCTGTTATAGGTACATTCTTACCGATATTTTGGTTCAAACCTGCCACCAGTTCACTGCCATTGATATGCGCGCCGTCTGAAATTACGAATACCGAATTCAATCCTTCAGATTCCAGTTGAGTCATCAGGGCTAGTCCGGTTTCATAGCTACCTGCATGTTGGCTAATATTAGTAGCAACACATTTCAGGCTTGTTTTTTCAAACTCGATAGCCGTTACGGCTACACTCTCATCATAAACATTATCACCCAAAATCTCGCCCGATGTAGAAGCCATTACGATATTGGCATTAGCATAGTTTTTGCGGATAGCTTCAAAAATTGCAGGGTCTGATATGCATTCTCTTGCGCCAAATGCAAGCACCAATTGGCAGCCGCTTGCATTA
>CAIWHI010000845.1 GCA_903912435.1 uncultured Bacteroidota bacterium
ATTGCCAATAGCCACTACCATCAAACTAGAGCGTGCCCTATGGATTATCCCTATTTCATTAGCCACTGCCTGGTACGAAAAAGGTGATGGAACCAAGGTGAAGCTACCCTGGTTCATTCTCTACTTTGTGATTGCTATCTTGGTTTCAACTTATTTACCTCTCCATATTCCAGCTTTGAATACACCTTTAAGCCTCCTAACGCCATATGGAACCTCTACAAATACCCTATTCGGTTACCTGTACTTATTTGGTAAAAAAGGATTGGTAATTACCCTCTTCCTTATTGGTTCAGGTTTATCTCTTAACTCAATCCGTGAGGTAGGTGCAAGGCCAATAATCCAGGGTGTGTTATTGTGGATATTGATAGGCGTGATATCGTTGGTAGTGATTAGGGGTGTACTATAACCATATAGATAAATTCCCTACAAATTGGCTAGTCTCGTAACCATAAATATGAATGCCAGATAGCTAATAGTTACCTTGAGTTGTAAATATTCATTTTCATCTATTATAATATGCTGTAAAATTCTCGATTCCCCTTTCTATAGCTTCCCTGATTTCATCATTATCTGTTTTCTCTAAATGTTTATTCAGAATGATTTTAACGATCTCCAACATCTTTACTTTATTGATACTCTTGTTGGCTCCATGCAGCCTATAGGCTGCAATAGGTTTGTCATGGGTTACAGTAGGTAAGTGTTTTGCAATATTCAATGTTAAATCATAATCTTCACAGTGGGGTAGCTGGGTGTCGAAATGGTATTTGAAAAACAATTCTCTGCGGAACATTACTGTAGCTGGAAACCCGATATAATTATTTTGCAACAGGGTTAAGTAATTATTTTCCAGCCTCATAAACCCATTGCATGACTCCAGCCATTTGCCATTCTGGTCTACCTTATTATGCCCGCCTGAAATAAAAGCACTATTAGGATATGCCATAAACCACCAAAGGTTAAGTTCTACGGCATTAGGGTATAAATAATCATCAGCATCTACAAACACCACAAATTCACCCTTACTCAGTTGCACCCCAATATTCCTTGCGGCAGATACACCTACCCGTTGGGTAGTATGGATTTGAACCGTGGGAAAGCCTTTTACAACTGCTAAGCTATTGTCGGTTGACCCATCGTTTATGAGTATGATTTCAATGTTAGGGTAGACTTGGCCCAGTATACTTTCTAAGCAGGTTTTTAAATATTGCCCATAATTGTAGCAGGTAACTATTACCGAAACAAGTGGAGTGCCGGTAATTTCACCTTGTGGAATCAATGGCTTGTTGTTTTCTATAACAGGGTAAGGTGTTACGTTTTTTACCGATTTATAATATTTCTTACCAGCCTTGAAACCCTTTATTTCAGTCATTAGGGTGGACTCCCTATCATTATTACCCTTGATTAACCTCTTGCCAAATCTCCTTAAGTAATCTTTTGGCAAGATTTTTTTTACCCTTAGTAGGTTGCCCTTATGGCCATAACGTTCGTGTTGTACTATTAATGATGCCACCTGACCACGCATATAATTAAACACCTGATTGGTCAATGCCTCCTCAGTTTCACGATGGTTGTGGTAAACATACATTTGTGGGCAATAGTAGCAATTCCATCCTTCGGCTAAAATCCTGTACCAGAATTCCGAATCACCACTACAGCCTGCCGCACCCACATCAAGCCGCTCATCAAACCAGCCCACTAGGTCAAAAACTTCTCGTCTAAATGCCATATTAGCACCCGCGCCTATATCCCAAACAGGCACCCCAAGCTCCAACTTTGACATAAAATAATCATGGTCAAAGGTGTAGGGTACATAGCCCTTATTAAATCCCCAATAACGTTCAAAAATATATTGCCACCTTGTATTTAATGCTATCGGAAAAACTTGCCCTGTTACCGACATTACAGTTGGGTCGTTGAAGCACTTTTTTAATTTACTTACCCATTCCCTGTCTACTACTACATCATCATCCGTATAGGCAATTATATTATATTGGGCATTTTGTGCACCTGTATTGCGTGCAATATCCAGCCCTTTTCTTGGTTCGCTTATGTATCTTACATTGTTATAATTGGCTACAACCCTGCGGGTGCTATCATCATCACTTGCATTGTCTACCACTATCAACTCGAAAACTGTATCGCTATTTGCCAATATGGCTTTGATACAATTATCAACGTGTTGAGCCCGGTTGCGGGTGCAAATGACTATGGAAATAGTTTGTCTGATTTCTTTTTGCCAACTTAATTCTTGTGGACTCATTATTTGCACACATAGTGCTTCCAGTTTATTGGTAGCACCAGCTATAAACAGGTCTTTCCAGTTGTCAATATTTTTGACTCCCGATTTTGTTACATAATATCCTATTCCATCACTTATTTGTTCGGCAATTTTTGTCTTGAATTCTATTTTGCCGGCTATGTTGGTATCCATCCACAAGTGCCCCAGGGGGATACTTTCCCACCAGATATAGCATATGCAGGGAAATGAGGGTAGTGGCATTTCCTCTACTTCACAAATATCGATGTGGTGTATTGTATAAGAATTAAATTCCTTCATTAGTAAAATTAAGGTTTACATTAAGGCCCGGTTTTACAAGGCCATTCCAATTGCTAAAGTAATTATTGTTCGTAATATCTTTTTGTAAATCGAATTATTGACTTGATGCGGTTTGAAAATCGATTTGTTTTTTTGTGAATAGTTTATAACTTAATTGATTATTTCTATATACTTGAATAAAATGAGGCAGTCTCGGGGTTTTGAGACTGCCTCTGAATGGTTATATATTACACATTTAATAATTACCTGCTGTAATTTGGGGCTTCCTTGGTAATTACTACATCGTGTGGATGGCTCTCTGCCATACTAGCACTTGTAATGCGCACAAATTGAGATTCTTCTTGTAGTGTTTTGATGTCCTTTGCACC
>CAIWHI010000846.1 GCA_903912435.1 uncultured Bacteroidota bacterium
AATATTGTAGAAGAACCGGAACAAAACTTATTCCCAACTTCACAACGGCAATTATTGAATAGCCTTGTTTCTTTTGCTAATATGACTGAGGGAAACAAATTAATAATGACAACTCATAGTCCTTACCTGATTAATGATATTACACTTGCCGTAAAAGCATTTAAAGAAAGGGAAACACTCTCAACCCAACGAAAGAATGCAGATGATAAAATTGGTAAAATAGTACCTGTTGAATCTGTAATAAATCCAGATGATTTGGTAATTTATGAGCTTGATGAAAAGGATGGGACTATCAAAAAACTTGGGGAATACAAAGGAATACCATCTGATGAAAACTACTTGAACGATAATTTGGCCGCTACCAATGAACTATTCGCCCAACTATTAGAAATAGAAAAAGGATGGCTATAAATTTCTTTAACCCCGATTGTATTAGGAATACAAATGAGCCGTTTTTTGGATTGGTTGACCTTCCACCGGCCACAATTAGTTTGGAAAATGAAACGAATTGGAATGCAGAAATTGACAATTCAGCTCAATGCTTTACTATCACATTAACTGCTATAGATGGGTGCATTGAAATTTCAAGGGCAGAAGGTGAGCGATGTGAAGCCATGATAACCTATGATAATGCAATTATGTTCATAGAATTAAAAGACAGGGATAGTGGGAGATGGGCCGGCAAGGCAAGAGACCAACTTGAAAATAGTATAAGACTTTATGATAGAGATGCTGACCTAGGAGTGTTTACAAGAAAATACGCACATATAGCCAATAAACGGAGACCATATTTCAAATCAGGGGGAAGTAGCTTTTTTCAGGAGTTTGAAGATAGGACAGATTTTGTACTGAGAGTTAGTTATGAAATAATAATTACTTAAGATTCCTAAGTGAATATTGGTTATCCTTAAGTGTACTTTAATGCAAAATCGTTTGCAAAATAGCCAGCGATTTTATTTTACCCATATGCTGTGTATGGCACTGGAGGAAGCAGATAAACCAATCAAGTAACCGAAGGCGGATTGTGGAGTTCATTTCAATTTTTTCGAGGGCAGTATAGTCATCTACGCCTAATAGATTATTCAGTTGACGGGCATCCTCATCGGTAGTAAATGGAATGGATGCCGGTGAGTGGTCGGTGTAGGAGCCTTCTTGCATATTGAGGAAGGGGGTTACTTCGCTATAAGTACCCTGGACCTCGTAACCTAATATGCGACTACAGTTGATAATAAAATATAAGGGGAAGTTGGCCACCTTATTAGCTTCAATCTTATCGAGGGTGATGAAATATTCGGAGGCGAAATCGTAGAGTAGGGGTATTGGCGCATCCTCGGGTAAGAGGCGTAGTAATAGCTCTACTGAAAATATGAGAATGCTATTCTTGACTATATTTTCCTGTATGCTAGAATATATATAGGTGGCCTGATAATCGCGGATGACCTTCAACTGCTTTTGTGGGTTGTGGTAAACAACCAAGTCTAGCAACATACCGGGTTGAAAAAAGGCTGCTTTGTTTTGTTTTGCTCCTGAACCCCTTATACCTTTTTGGATATATGCCTGTATGCCCGATGCCTGAGTGAAAATGGTGACAATAAGACTGGTATCGCCATACTTAGTGGCACGCAACACTATTCCATTAGTTTTAGTGAGCATCTTATTGAATAAACACTATTTTACCTGCATAGGTTTGCGAGCCATCAGTATTGGTTACAAAAAACAGGTATACCCCGCTTTGTGGCCTGCGGCCGGTATAGTCTTTCCCATTCCACACTGCCTGCCCACCAAGGGCTGTGGTGTGGCATACTAACTGGCCATTGATGTCGGTAATTTTCACGTCACCATCTGCAACCAGACCTTTTATGGCAATAGTGCCTGCATAGCCTGAAGGTACTGGATTGGGGAAAGCAGTTACATTCTGGTTGGTCATGCCACCGTCGGTAGCAGTGCTGCGGTATTTTACCAAACCCTGCTCTGTACCAATATATACCTCG
>CAIWHI010000847.1 GCA_903912435.1 uncultured Bacteroidota bacterium
GGCTAACAAATAAGGGGTCGGTGGTCCCAAAAAGATTATTGGCGAAGGAATAATAAGGGACGGTTGCAGCGTCGCTGGTGTCATTAGAACCGGTGGTACTGCGATTGTGGAAAAATATATTGTTCACTACAGTGTAAGAACCACCACCACCCTGGAACCGGATAGCCCCACCACGATTGGTAGCAGTATCGGCATAAAAAGTATTATTGGCCACATAATGGGTAGCACCATTCAAGATAATTGCCCCACCGTTTGTATTCGCCAGGCGGGTCTTATTACCATCAAAAACATTGTTTACTAAAGTGTCATAACCACTGCTCACCATAAAGTTGGCAATAGCACCACCACCACTGTCAGCAACATTTTTGTAAAAAGCATTACCTGTAATATTTATCGTTTGCCAATAGCCATCATTGGGTAAATAAATCCCACCGCCATAGCCCGCAGAATCGCCACTAAACAGATTATGCGTCATATCTATGGCATAGCCTTCGTGGAAAATACCGCCGCCATAATTGGCAAAATTCCTGTAGAATTTACAGCTATCCAGATATGCATACCCATTATTATATAATGCCCCTCCGCAAGACTGGGCATTACTACCACTAACATAATTACCTGAAAAATTGCAATTGCGCAGATACATCGTGATATTGTAATTATATATCGCACCTCCAAGCCCCTGGTAATTATCGCTCTTTATAGCAGCATTATTAGTAAAATTACAGTTAGTCAGCGATAATGGAGTAGTATTTATTATAGCACCACCAAAGCTACCATTATAAGTAAGGGAATTACTAACCCCGGCTATGGATCTGTTGCCAGTAAAATTGCAAGATGTAATCCTTACCGCAGAATCATTACCTTCTAATTCCAATGCCCCTGCCTGACCAACACCTGCATATAAACCACGACCTCCAAAACTTGTATCGTTAATGAAATTACATAAATTAATTGCCAATATAGTATTGCTGCTATAAAGGGCACCACCAAACCCACTACCTCCATCATATCCATAACCACCAATTGCAGTATTGGCATTAAATACACAGTTATAAATATTTATGCCTGAGTAATTAAGTGAAATTGCCCCACCACTTCCATCTCCTCCATACGAACCCCAATAACCAATAATATTAGAACCACCCCTAACAAAATTGGATGTAAACGTGCAATTGCTAATCAAACAGTGTGAATAATAACTGGCAAATGCCCCACCTCTGGCTAATGCTGCCCCCGTAGCGACAACAGAAATCGTATCAGAAATCGCTGAATTACCGGTGAATTTGCAATTAATAATAATTGGTGAGGCATAGTTGCAATACATAGCCCCTCCTCCACCAGCGTCATGGTAACCCCCTGATACCAGGCCTGTTGCACTATTATAGTTGAATGCACAATTAGTAATGTATGGGTTCGATGCATTAATATACATACCAGCGCCATAGGCATAATCACCAGAATAGGCAGTAGCATTATTACTAATAATACAATTTCTGATACTTAATTTGGCTGAGCTATCATTACTAATGTACAGTCCGGCACCACTTGAACTACTTACGGTTATACCATTATAAACTTTTTCATAACCATTGGCGATACCATTTCTGATGGTAAAACCATCCAATACCACACTATCAGCCCCAGGAACCAAACCAGCTATTACAACCACGTGGAAGCTATTGGCCGACCCTATATTTCCATCGAGATAGGTATGGTGTGTGGTATCCCTGGCAGCTACACTGGTTTCTGTACCTACAAAACCACCATACATTTTTAATGATTTACCCACACCATCGCCCCTATAAACAGCAAATGAAGTATCCTGGTGAAGACCGGAGTATATTGTTACCCCATCAGTAGGTCTGTAAGTTCCGGCAGCTACCCAAATCTCGACCTGTGGTGCAGAACTTGCATTGGCTGCGGCCAATGCCCTTGTTACATTCCTAAAAGCGGCTCCCCAGCTAGTACCGGGATTAACATCTAATCCTGTAGAATAATTTACATAATAGATAGTCTGTGCACTAGCATTTAGTGAACAAACAATAGTTAACAGTACCAGACAAATTTTAGTTGCCAGGCTTTTTAAGGTAGAAATAAACTTCATATACAGGTATTTTTTTTAGAATAAATAGGAGGATGCAAGATATGAATAATATTCAATTTTGTTGTGAAGTTCTTGTTAAGTTGGCTAAGTTTGTCGGAATTAGGATTGGTAGGATTTTAAGATTATAGGATTCATTTTTATAGTTTAAAGGTGATTGGCAAAGCAAAAACCATTACTTAATCCTACTAAATTCTTAATTTCAAACCCCAATTGGCTTTATGGGTAGGTATTTGTTGTTATTGTTTTTGTTTTGCACTACTGGTGCCTTTGGCCAGAAAGGCTGGAGTGGGGATGGCAAATACAAATTGCTTAGCTGCGGCAACCTTGTGGCCGATAAGAACTTTTATTTGCTCACCGTTATTGGCCATTCAAATGAGGTAAAGCATATTTTGGGTTCGGACAGCACATTGAATAAAATCTATGTTGATAGGGCGGCATTAATGGCCAGCCATATTAGTGATACCTGTAACGGGCCTAATAGCCTGTTGGATGCGTTTAGGTATAGTTGCAGCGACTCTCTATTGGTTGATGGTGCTTTAACCCGTCTTTATATCCAAAACCAACGCTTTTTCAATTATATCATTACTCAGGAATTAAGGCCATCTGGGTATTTTCAACTTTTTGCCAATGACGATAACCTCACCCTCTTGCTTAAAGCCTGGGGGCAGGTGGTGAAGGGGAATAATTATGTCATTGACCAGTTTGGGCTGGGTAAGAAACTGCGCTATCCTAATATTGATTCGGCTACCTACTATGTTAATAGCCCTCAATTTAGAAACAATCTAAAAGAAATGTTTGCCTGGGCAGCGGAACAAAGGATGGATTCTATTTTCTATTCACCATCGTTATTGATAGCGATGCAATTGATGGAACTAAATGGCCGTGATGAACCGGCAAGGCATGAGCCACTGGTAAAAGGGGTAAATAAGGCGGCTTATGACAGGATTGGCAAAACCGACTTTGAAAAATATCTACACACATGCATACTTGTATTAGGTTCGGGGCCGGAGATAGCGAGCGTGGCCATAAGCCCAATGAGCAAGATGCGCTGTGATATTGCAGCGAAAAAATACAAGGATGGATTGGCGCCATTTATCATTACCTCTGGCGGGTATGTCACACCTTTTAGAGGGTCCTATTGTGAGGCTTTGGAAATGAAAAAATACCTGATGGAAAAACATGGGATACCCGAGAATGCCATTATTGCTGATCCTTTTGCCCGGCATACCACCACCAATATCAGGAATGCTAACCGCCTTATTTTCAGATATGGTATCCCAACGAATAAACCTGTTCTGGTGGTTTCAGCGAAATCGCATATTGAGACTATTACCTCATCCTATTTTGATGCACGCAATATGCACGAATTGGGCTATCTGCCCTATTTGAATATGCACAAAAAAGGGCTGCATGAGGCTGAATACACACCTAATATCGTATCCCTTCATATGGATCCCGGGGATCCGTTGGACCCATGATGGGCAATGTTTTTTAGTTAAGTATTCCCAAGGGATATATTCGTTTTTGTTTCACATTGAACCCCTCTTCAGGGTTCATTAAATTTTTTCGCAATTTCCCCCGGTTTACACCGGGGGCTATTCATATTTAAGCCCTCCGGGCTATAATTAACTTTATAAAAACATGCATTGAGTACAACCTAAATCCATAAAGCATTGACATAGTAAGTTTATTGAAGGGGCAATTAATTTTTGTTCCTCATTGTTTTTTGATGGTGTGCAAGGATTTTGGCTAAAGCCAAATATAAATTATTCATATTCCCCGGCCTGAAGGCCGGGGCTACTAAAAAACTACATTAGAAATATTATCGGATTCTCAGTGCAGGATATAATATCGCTTATCATATTTGCATGTTGTTCATGCCCAAATGGCCACATCCACGGCCCATCTACGAAAAATGGAGAGGGGTGACAACGCAGGCAAGAACTGGTTTGGGAAGGCTATCAAACATAAAAATGCCCATCTGGAATACAGACAGGCATTTTATTATAAATATTATCAATTATTCACTAACTGGTGGGGGCGGGGCTTGGGCCTCTGGAGGTTTTGGGCCTTCGGGTTTGTTGCCGTTTGGCTGATTTGGCCTTGGGCCTTGATTAGGGTTTCGGTTACCTTGTGGCCTTTGACCTTGTTGCCCTTTATTGCCCTGCTGCTGCTGGTTTCCACCCTGGCCCTGGGGACGCGGAGGTCTTTGCTGGTTAGGGTTTTGTCCTCCATTTTCACGTGGTGGCCTGTTTCCCTGGGGCTGGTTTGGGGCTGGTTGGGCATCACCTATTGGTGGTGCGGCCTGAGGTGTATTTGTTTCCTCTATGGTTGTACCAGGCTGTGGTGTATTTGCACCTTGTTGCTGTGGCCTTGGTCCTCTTTGCTGGTTATTACCTCCCTGCTGCTGTGGTGGTCTTGGCCCTTTGGGCTGGTTTCCACCCTGCTGTTGGGGTTTGGGTTGCTGTGGATTATTATTTTGCTGGGGCTTACCTTGTTGGGGGTTAGCATTGGGTTGCCTTTGGATCTGTGGTCCATTAGCCTGTGGTTTTGGCCCCTGGGGCTGACCACCCTGCTGAGGTGGTTTGTTGGCTTGTGGTTGTCCACCACCTTGTTGGGGCCTGTTTGGCCTTTGCTGGTTAGGATTGCCCTGCTGGCCTCCCTTTGGAGCCTGGCCAGGTTCGCCACCTTCCTTACCCCCACCACCTTTTTTCTTCTTTTTAGGTTTTTCGAGGTTTTTGAGGGTGATTAGCCCAACATCGTTAACATAGCCTGCATCGGGCTTAATACCTGCCCTGCTTTCTTTGGTTTCGAGTTCTACAGGATGCAATTCATCAGCTTTTTGGCCACTTTTATTGAGTACCTGTATTTCTCTTACCCTAGTTATGGTTAATGGGTATTGCTTATTGTTATCAGAATA
>CAIWHI010000848.1 GCA_903912435.1 uncultured Bacteroidota bacterium
CTGGATATGTGCAGGTGGCGATACCTTTATCAATAACCTAATTACCGCTATTGGCTGGACAAATGTTCTAGCCCTCAAAGACCGATACCCAGAAATAAACCTAAATGAATTGAAAGAACTGGGTGTCGACCTCGTCCTACTTTCCTCTGAACCCTACCCTTTCAAAGAAGCCCATATCAATGAGATAAAATCAGTAATTGGTGAGGTGGAAACAATATTAGTAGATGGGGAATATTTTAGTTGGTATGGGAGCAGGTTGAAGGGAGCTGTTGGATATTTGGATGAATTAGCATCACATAAAATACACTAACATATGAACCGATTGAACCCCAACCTACTTCTGCCCGGCCTTCTTTAATTTCTCCTGTTTCTTAAAGTATTTACGGGTAAGGAAATTGTGCTGTAGGGCTTCCATATCCTGATTGAAAGCGGCTGTTCCTTTCTCAATGTTCAACATACTATTACTCAGCCTGTTAGCCATTACACTATCCCTCAACAATGTATGAACCGTGCCATGTCCGTGAGCCGCATCTTGTTGAACCTGTGCCACAAGGCTATCTATTTTAGAAATCGCATTCAGCGATTCTTTCGATGCTGTTGTGAGGTTTTCAATAGCACTTCGCACATTATTGGCAGTAGCCTTATCCTCAAGTAGCAATCCTGCCGCTCCTTTGCCATCATGCAGGTCTTTTACCAAACTATTCAGTGAAAGCGACAGCTCGTTTATTCGGATGGTAGAGGCTTTGATATTCACCATTGATTGACTCAGGTTGAAAGGGATACTCGTATCATTCAGTATATTCCAGAATGCCTTACTTTCATTAAGTCGGTTAAGGGTATTAATAAGGCTTTGCGAGATGGCCAATACATTCTGATTAGTATTAGAGAAAGTCTGCATCATATCATCTGTTTCCGGCGACCGCTTGATGGCTAGTAATGCACCTTCCTCTACCTCCTTGGCTGGGATAGCATTAGGTGTAAGATTAATCACCTTATTCCCCATTAGCCCATCATTACCTATAGCTGCAAAGGCGTTGGCATGTATAAAGGGCTTCATTTTTTTATCTATAAGCAATTCCACCTCAATGGTAGTATCATTTATTACCTGAATCTTACTCACAGTTCCCGCTTGTATACCTGCGAACCTTACATTGTTACCGGTCATCAATCCGTTTATATTTTTGAACCTGGCCCTGGCATGAAAATAGGAACCAAAAAAGCTTTGATTTTTACCAATGAGGTAAAGCGAAATGATAAGAACAGCGAGGCCCGAGCTTATAAATAGACCCAGTTTCACATTATTGATTGCTTCCTTTGCCATAATATCTTATTCAAAAAATTGTTTAATCTTTTCATCAGTTGATTTAGCTAGCTCATCATAAGTACCTGATGCATAGCACTTACCATCTATCAGCACTATAATTCTGTCACTGGTAATCTCCACGCACTTCATATCGTGGCTGATGATTATAGATGATGTTTTGTACTTATCCTGCACATCCACTATTAGTGAACTTATTTCCCTGCCTGTTACAGGGTCAAGCCCTGTAGTGGGTTCATCATACAAGATAATCTCCGGGTGCAAAATAAGAGTACGTGCCAATGCTATCCTCTTTTGCATACCACCCGATAGCTCAGCCGGCATTAAGTCTATGGTATTTGCGAGACCCACATTGGTAAGGGTTTCCTTAATCTTAGTTTCTACCTCTACCGCATTAAGATGTGTTAGGTGCCGGCGCATGGGGAACTCCAGATTTTCACGCACGGTCATAGAGTCGTACAATGCATTACTCTGAAACAGGAAACCTACCCTTGCCCGCATCAGGTCCAGGCCAATATGGTCCAGCTCGCCAATATCA
>CAIWHI010000849.1 GCA_903912435.1 uncultured Bacteroidota bacterium
GAATATGTGGCTATAATAGAGCGAAAAATCTTTAACTGAGCTCATTATTGTATGAAGCCCCTGGTTTAAGAAACCAATCCACGCGTAGTTACGGACTTTCAAAAATAGAACTAATGAGCGGCAATAAAAAAGCCAGCCTGAGAACAGGCCAGCCCCTATAAACCCTATCAAGAGCTAAGTTACAGAAATCCTATAACAATAAAATAGTTCAAATTTTTAAAAATCAGCTTAACAAATCCAGATTATACAAACCAACCAAAATCACCTTTTTAATTAACGATAATCATTTTATGCTTTATATCAAGATTATAATATTGTACCATGAATATGTATAAGGTAATATTTAATGACAATAAGCCTGTTTTAACATATCAGGTTAGTCTGACTTATTGGAATAATATTGATCTATTAAAAGAAGATGGATCGATAAATTGGTTGCCTATTTTAGCGCTCAATGAACAAGATAGCATTGATATTGCAGCGAAAATTATTATTGAAGCCCTTTAGATTTTGTTTTTTGATACAGGGTACCATGAAGGCTATTAATTTCGGTTTGGTCACTGTTTCAATGCTTTTATTTCCAAGTTGCCCGCCATTTATTTTCATAAGCAGAATAATTAGATTATCATTAGATTTGGATTGATATTCTTTGCAAAAAGATTAACCGCAATAAGGATACATGGACAAAAACATTGAAAAAGAGACGTTCTGTCTGGAATTTACCATCAAAAAGCTCAAGAACAAGCATAAAAAGTAGTTGTGCTAGAAATACAAAGTTATCCTGGTCTTCTACCTCCATTAAAAAGTGTTATGCAACAATAAAAGAGTATAATCTCCCGATATTGCGGGAATTGGGCTGCCTTTCAACCAAAGTATGAACTTTCTCTAGCTCACGTGATCTAAATTTTAAAGACAATTTTGTCCGCTTTATGATTGCAGTCATATCTGGCAATAACATGTTGTTGGAACTTTGCCAAATAATTCAAAATAAAAAAATGCAATTATGAAACTAAAGAATCTTTTACCAGCAGTAATACTAACCAGTCTGTTCATTTACAGTTGTGGTTCAAATCCTCAACCTGCGGGGGACAGTCCAAATGCAACCATGAAGGAGCCCGGTGATAAATCCGGAGTTCCTGTAGTAACAGATAACTCGAAAGGAAAGGGAAAGTTTACAGAAGTAAAACTAACTTCTCCGCTTGACCAGAAAATGGTAGCCGGAGGTAAGGCTATATACGATGTAAAATGTAATGCCTGTCATAAACTCAATGACGAGAAGTTAGTTGGTCCCGGATGGAAAGGAGTGACAGACAGGAGAAAACCGGAGTGGATTATGAATTTTACTACTAATACAGATGAGATGATCGACAAAGATCCGGAAGTACAGGCGATGCTCGAAAAGTGCTTGGTGCGTATGCCCAACCAACATATTAGCGATGAAGATGCCCGTAACATTCTAGAGTTCATGCGTAACAATGACGGGAAAAATTAGTTTATTCAAAAGGTCTAAGATCTGTTCTAAAGGATAGCACAATAAAAATATTATATGCGCACATGAAGAGTAAAAAGCAATTTTGGATTACACTTTCCCTTTTGAACCTTTGTATAGTAGCCTTATTGGGAGTAACATTAAGAAGCAAAATATTATTTCCATTAAGGTTTATTGATTTCAAGAATGTGCTTCACGCACATTCTCATTTTGCTTTTGGCGGGTGGATAACAATAGTGTTATTGACTTTGATGATCTATGAAATTTTACCTGATCATTTTAGTAACAAGAAAAGATATCAGTGGTTATTGCTGGGGTTATTGCTCAATGCCGCAGGAATGCTCATTTCATTTCTCTGTCAGGGTTATGCGTTCTTTTCAATTATGTTCTCGACACTTTTCATTCTTGTAACTTATGCGTTCAGCTTCCTGTTTATAAGAGATATTGTCAGAGTTAAAGCTGAAATGACAGTAAGAATACTCAGTATATCAGCGATTGCTTGCCTTTCCATTTCGTCAGTTGGCCCATTTACCCTTGCATATATAATGGCTAGTCATTCAGGTAATTCACTCTTGTACAGGGATTCTATATATACCTATCTTCATTTCCAATATAATGGTTTTTTTACGTTATCGGTTTTTGCTCTTTTCTTTAATGTTTTGTATAAGAATTTTGATAAAAGACAACTTCGACGAGCGCGACAATTTGCATGGCTGATCAGTATTTCAGTGATCCCAACTTTGTTCATTTCCTATTTGTTCCATTTTGTGAATTCCGGAATAAGGACGATGGCAGTGATTGGCAGTATTTCTATTTTGATAACTATTATATTGCTAATCAGTACTTTACAATCTATTAAAGACCATCTAAAGGCAATTCCTTCCTTTGCAAGAAATGCAGGGTTACTATCTATCATTGCATTTTTATTAAAATCACTATTGCAGATAGGAACAATTATACCGTCACTTGGTAAATTGGTTTATGGAGACAGGGCAATAATAGTCGGATACCTTCACTTAGTATTGCTCGGATTTATTACGCTGTATATTTTGGCTCACCTGCTTTACACCGGCAACCTTAATTCTGCATCGCTGTTAACACGTGTTGCAGTCATAACATTCGCGGGAGGTGTGATTGCAAATGAAGTTATTCTAATGGTACAAGGGTTCGGAAATATGTTTATGGTTAGCAATAGTTTTTATGCATCGTTATTATGGATAGTAAGCATCTGGCTGTTATGCGGAGCCTTACTAATCATAATTTCAAAACTCAAATACAACAAATAATACCAGAGAAATAATCTTGATTTTATCGCAGACGATTTGATTTAACAGGGACGTTTTTCTTCGAGAAACGAGACACTCTCTCCGAAAAATACTCTGCCTTTCCTTATGAGAATCTCACCGCGCTGATGCATATGCCTCATTACCCTGATAACTGTTTCAACCCGAAGACAGGTCATGTTAGCGATCTGTTGTCTGGTGAGTTTTAGTTTGCCACATTCGGTGCAAACATTATGTTTGTGTTGCCACAGGTAGGATATAAGTGATTTAATCCGCTCTTCAGGTTCATTATGCAGCAGTTCGGTAAGCATGAAGAATTTGAACCTGAGGCGTTGAGCCAGAAGTTTGGAAAACGAAAAGTGTATGTCCGGATGTTCCTCCAGCAATTGATGAAAGGTGGCCTTCTGCAGTTTTATTATCAGCGAATCCTCATCTGCAATAGCAGTTGCCGCATAACATCCGCCATCGAAGAGTGGCAGTTCACCAAAACATTCGCCAGGTTCTACCACCATATGCAAATATTCCTTGCCTTCTTTATTAAAGTTAGCCCACCTCACTTTACCGCTTACAAGCTGATAATAGAAATTACAGTTGTTACCTTCAAAAAAGATTACGTCTCCTGCGGTAACTTTCTTATAAGTACCACCCATTGCAAGTAAGTAAGCAATATCTACCATTGATATCAATTATAATATGATATGCTAAAGTAGATGAAACAATAACTAATATTCATGATTACAGGCAGGTACTGGTATGATTAAAATCATATTCACGACTTGCTGAAGACAAAATAATTCTAATGCTTTAGTTGCCAACGTTTTATAGAAATATCTCTGAAAAGAAAATTCCCTTGAAAAAAATAATTTTTCTCATTTATGATTCCACGCATAATCGACCCTTTTGCAGTTGCGTAATCTTGCATCGTCAATTTTTCAACAACAAATCAGAAATATGAAAATAATGTTGCTAATACCGGTTATCTGGATCTTGCTGGCTTCTTGTGGCGGAAACGGTTCAAGTTCGGGCAAAAATCCATATACAGCAGATGATTCAAAAAAAGAAGCGAATGGCAATCCTTCTTACGACCCTAACAGGGGGGAAGGTAAATTCACCCATGTAGATATACCGGCTGCACTTGATGCAGGAATGGCTGCCAACGGTAAAAAGACTTTTGATGTAAAATGCGGTTCCTGCCACAAACTGACAACCGAAAAACTGGTGGGACCTGGCTGGCAGGGTGTAACGCAAAGGCACACGCCCGAGTGGATCATGAATTTTGTAACTAATACTGATGCTATGCTTAACAAAGACCCCAAAGCGCAGGCACTGCTGGAACTATGCCTTGTGAGAATGCCAAACCAGAACCTAAGCGATGACGAGGCCCGTGCATTGTATGAGTTCATGAGGCAAAATGACGGCGCAAAATAACTAAAGTAAATTTCTTAATATATAAATCAACCAAAAACAATTATTTATGAGACATCTTAAATATTTTACAGTAGCGGGTGCTATAGCGCTCGTAATCGGGATAAATTCGTGCAAACCTAAAAATGCAGAAAGCGCAGTTACCAACGATGCCGCTGCAAAAGCTTATGTGGCTCCGGGGAAATACGATTTGTTTTACAATTTTGTGTCAGGTGGATTCAGCGGTCAATTGAGTGTATATGGCTTGCCAAGTGGCAGGTTGCTTCGGGTAATCCCTGTATTCTCTATGGACCCTGAAAAGGGTTATGGATACAGCGAAGAAACCAAGCCTATGCTTATGACATCACATGGCTCAGTTCCTTGGGACGACCTGCACCACACCGAGCTGTCCCAGACAAATGGCGAAATTGATGGCAGATGGGTATTTGCCAACGCCAATAACACGCCTCGTGTAGCAAGAATAGATCTCACGACATTCCGTACAGCAGAGATAATTGAATTACCAAACAGTGGAGGTAATCATAGCTCTCCTTTTATTACACAGAATACTGAATACGTGGTGGCTGGCACCCGTTTCAGTGTGCCACCCGATTATGAAGACGGAGATGTGCCTATCAATACCTACAAGAAAAACTTTAAGGGCCACATAAGCTTTATAAAAGTGGGCAAAGAAGGCGAAATGGATATTGCATTCCAGTTGGAATGCCCCGGTGTCAATTTCGATCTTTCTCACGCTGGTAAAGACAAATCTCATGGCTGGTTCTTCTTCAGTTGCTACAATACTGAGCAGGCTAATACTTTGCTTGAAGTAAACGCTTCGCAGAAAGATAAGGATTTCATCATGGCAGTTAACTGGAAAAAGGCGGAAGAGTACCTGAAAGAAGGGAAGGGTAAAAAAATAGCAACAAAGTACGCCCACAATGTTTATAACGAGAAGACCCATACGGCTACTTCTGAAATTAAAACAGAAGTTACTGTACTGAATGCTATGGAGTTGAAGGATATTTGCTATTTTATTCCCTGTCCGAAATCTCCACATGGCTGTGATGTAGACCCAACCGGCGAATACATCGTTGGTAGTGGTAAACTTGCTGCGCTGATTCCGGTATTCAGTTTTGATAAAATACTGAAAGCAATAGCTGATAAGGCATTTGATGGAGACTTTCAGGGCATACCTGTTATCAAATATGAAGCAGCTCTATATGGCGAAGTGAAGAAGCCTGGCTTAGGCCCTTTGCATACAGAGTTTGATGGGAATGGATTTGCCTATACATCCATGTTCGTATCAAGTGAGGTGGTTAAGTGGAACATTAAAGAACTTAAAGTGGTGGATAGGGTGCCAACGTTTTATTCAGTTGGTCATTTATGTGTGCCTGGTGGTGATAGTCGCAAGCCAAACGCTAAATATATGATTGCCTACAACAAAATTACCAAAGATAGGTATCTGCCTACCGGCCCTGAGCTGGCTCAGAGCGCACAACTCTTTGACATTACAGGTGAAAAAATGCAGATGATACTCGACTTCCCAACTATTGGCGAACCGCACTATGCCCAGGCAGTATCTGCCGATCTGATAAAGAACAACTCAGTGAAATTTTATAAGATTGAAGAGAATGCCAATGCTTTTGTTGCAAAAGGGGAAGGCGCAGCTAAAGTGGAACGCAAGGGAAATCGGGTAGATGTTTATATGACAGCAATCCGCTCGCATTTGGTGCCAGATAATATTGAAGGTATCCGAATGGGTGATGAGGTTTATGTGCATGTTACGAATCTGGAACAGGATTGGGACGTGCCACATGGTTTCGCGATCAAGGGCGCTCTGACCTCCGAACTATTGATTATGCCTGGTGAAACACAATCTATTAAATGGGTGCCAGACCGTGTTGGTATTTTCCCGATGTACTGTACTGATTTTTGCAGTGCGCTACATCAGGAAATGTCAGGCTATATCAGGGTATCGCCAACAGGCAGTAATGTACCCTTGCTATTCAGCACAGGGAAAAATATGCCTGTAGAAGACCCAGCTAAAAAGTAAATAATCAACTCCCGGTTACAAAGTAACCAGCCGCATAAATATCGGATTCAACTTACCAATGTGGAGTAATCTCCCTATAGTAAGCTGAATCCGGCTCGGCGTAACTTCTCAAACCAGAACAAAATGCAAGGTGATAAATTAATGATCGGTACTAGGTGGATTGTTGCAATTTGCGGTTTAAGCCTTATAGCAGTTTTGTTTGTTCCTATGTGGCGTATAGATCTTAATGCACCTCAATATCCTGAGGGCCTGAGTTTAGCGATCCATGCCAACGGAATAAGGGGAAATGTCGATATTATTAATGGCCTCAACCACTATATAGGTATGAAAACACTCCATGACAAAGACTTTCCTGAATTTACCATTCTTCCATGGTGCATTGGTTTCTTTATAGGGTTTTTTCTGCTTGTTGCACTATTGAATAAGAAAAAATGGTTTTATACTGCATTCTTTCTATTTGTTGCATTTGGAGTTATTGCGATGGTTGATTTCTGGCGATGGGAATACAATTACGGCCACGACCTTAATCCCACTGCTGCAATAATAGTACCAGGGATGGCTTACCAGCCCCCACTCATCGGGTATAAGCAATTGCTTAATTTTGCTGCTTATTCCATACCTGATATGGGCGGATGGATATTTATAGGTTGTGGAGCTTTGCTGCTTTTATGTGTATTTTTTGAATGGCGGAATGGTATAAAGTCAAAAAAGAGAAATCCTGCTGCCGCGTTATTATTGCTGCCACTTTTCTTTTTAAGCAGTTGTACTACAGGACCTGAACCAATTAAAACCGGAGCTGATAACTGTGCTTTCTGCAAAATGACCATTTCAGATCCAAGGTTTGGAGCAGAGATTGTAACACATACGGGGAAGACCTTTAAATTTGATGATATTCACTGCATGGTCAGCTATTATGATGCGATGGACAAAAGCATCAAAAAGACGTCGACGGTTTATCTTACTGATTTTTGTGGAAATAACTCGCTCATTCAGACAGACAAATGCATCCTACTGTTAAGTAAAGATTTTAAATGCCCTATGGACGGGCATATTGCTGCATTCAGTAATGAAGATAGTATGGAACGGATTAGACAAACCTATCCGGGTGAAAAAACTGAACTGACATTAAACCGATGAAAAAGGCATCCTGGATATTGTGTTGCGGTATACTATATAGCACTACCCTTAATGCCAAAACAATTAAAGTAGGTCCGCACCAGGAAATTGCAGATATTACTACAGGCTTACAAAAGCTAAGTAATGGAGATACACTTATTGCAGAGGGCGGTACCTATCACGAAAAGAACCTGGTTGTAGATAAATCCATTGTTCTAATCGGTATCAATCATCCTGTACTGGATGGGGAGAATAAATATGAAAACATTTCTGTAAAAGCTGATTGGGTAACAGTGGATGGCTTTACAATTAACAACTCAGGCATATCAAGTACGGTAGATTATGCTGGTCTAAAAATATACAACCGGCATAATGTAACCATCCGCAACAATATTTTCAACGATTGCTTTTTTGGAATATACTCACAAAATTGTACGAACTGTACCATTAAGAATAACCAGTTAAGTGCGCACCAGGTTCAGGAGCAGAGAAGTGGCAATGGTATTCACTGCTGGAAATGTGATACAATGCAGATAATAGGCAACACGATCAGCGGGCACAGGGATGGTATTTACTTTGAGTTTGTTACCCATTCGATAATCTGGCGGAATTTATCGAATGGGAATTTGCGCTACGGGCTTCACTTTATGTTCTCCAGTCATGATACTTACGCGGCCAATATTTTTGAAAACAACGGTGCAGGAGTTTCTGTCATGTTCTCTAACCATGTACATATGTTTCATAATTCGTTTAGAGAAAACTGGGGTGATGGCTCCTATGGTTTGCTGCTTAAGGAAATATCAGACAGTTATATAGATGGTAACATTTTTGAGAGAAACACCAGTGGTATTTTTATGGAAGGGGGCAGCCGGATTGAGATGTATAAAAACACGTTCAGAGGAAATGGCTGGGCATTAAAGATACAGGCAAGCTGCATGGATATAAAACTTAAAAATAACAACTTCTTAGGTAACACTTTTGATGTGGGCACGAATGGTTCTTTGGTACTGAACACTTTCGACTACAACTATTGGGACAAGTACGAAGGCTATGACCTCAATAAAGATAAAATAGGCGATGTCCCCTACCGGCCTGTAAGTATGTATAGTATGATTGTGGAGAAAAACCCACCAGCAATGATGCTCTTCCACAGCCTGATCACTACACTCCTGGACAAATCGGAAAAAGTAATACCCAGCCTTACTCCAGAAAATCTGAAAGACAACCATCCGTTAATGAAACCCCTTCAGTTATGATAGAAGCTATAAGTATAAGTAAAAAATTTGGAAAGCTGAAAGCGTTGAATAATGTCTCCATAGTAACAGGATCAGGGCAGAGTATTGCCCTTGTTGGCCCTAATGGCTGCGGCAAGACTACGCTTATTAAATGCATCCTGGGTATGGTAGTGCCCGATTCAGGTACTATAAAACTAAAAAGTGAAAGTATAGCTACCGGTTGGAAATACAGGTCAATCATTGGCTATATGCCCCAGGTAGGCAGGTATCCCGACCAGATGAAAATAGGACAGGTGATGGATATGCTTACAGATATAAGACAATCTCCGTCATCAATTGATGAAGACCTTATAAAAGCATTTTCACTGAAGGGCTTGTACAACAAACGCATGGGTACATTATCTGGCGGCACCATGCAGAAGGTAAGTGCTTCAATTGCATTTTTGTTTAACCCGGAAATACTGATCTTGGATGAACCTACCGCTGGCCTGGACCCGGTTGCATCTGAAGCGCTCAAAGAAAAAATAGCAGCCGAAAAACAAAAGGGGAAACTATTTCTGATAACCTCACACATTCTCAGCGAGCTTGAAGAACTGGCTACTCACATTGTTTATATGCAGGATGGTGTTATAATGCTCTATAAAACAATGGAGGCGCTAAAAGTGGATACAGGAGAGAACAAATTATCACGTGCCATTGCACAATTAATGACCAAGCCTGCGCCATGATCAAGATCGTAAAATACATACTCCTCGATATCCTCAGGAATAAGATCGTACTGGCTTATACAATATTTCTTTTTGCCATTACATTCTGTGTGTTCAGTCTGGAAGACAATGCGGAAAAAGGATTGCTCACACTCCTGAACCTTATCCTCTTCATAGTGCCGTTAGTAAGTATAATATTTTCCACAATTTATATTTACAACAGCTCAGAGTTTATTGAGTTATTGGTAAGCCAGCCCATAAAAAGAAAGAGCATCTGGCTTTCATTATTTACCGGCCTTGCAGGAGCGCTATCTTTAGCCTTTATTATCGGTGCAGGAATACCATTATTGATCTATGTGCGCTCTGTAACCGGATTGATGATGATAGTGAACGGAGTATTGATCTCTGTCATTTTTGCATCACTGGCTATGGTGGCTGCCGTACGCACAAGAGACAAGGCCAAGGGAATAGGCTTTTCAATATTGTTATGGCTTTTCTTTTCGCTTGTTTATGATGGGCTTGTATTGTTCTTACTGTTCCAGTTTTCAGATTACCCCCTGGAAAAGGCGATGATAATTATAAGCGCACTTAACCCTATCGACCTTGGTCGCATCCTTATACTGCTCAAGATGGATGTATCTGCTTTGATGGGTTATACCGGCGCTGTTTTTAAGGAATTTTATGGAACTGAAAAAGGGTTATTTGTTTCCTTTTCCGTTATGATACTCTGGATTCTTTTACCGCTGTTGTACTCATTGAGAAAATTTAACCGTAAAGACTTGTAGCAATGAAAACAGACATTATAGGACGAAGTGACCTTGAGATTTTGATCAACAGATTTTATGATAAAGTAAAATCCGACCCGGTAATTGGTCAGTTCTTTGCTCATGTAAACTGGGACAAACACCTTCCGGTAATGTATGACTTCTGGGAGAATACAGTATTCTATACAGGTGGCTATATGGGAAACCCATTACAGATTCATCAGGCATTCCATAAAAAACACCCCCTCTCAGCTGAACATTTCAAGCAGTGGCAGGATTTGTTTCTGGCGACAGTGGATGAACTCTTTAAAGGAGAAAAAGCAGAGCTGGCAAAGCAAAGAGCATTGAGCATCTCGACCGTAATGCAAATAAAAATAATTAACTGATTTTGTCAGGTTCGATTTATTATACTTGCCCGTTAATACTCAGCAAAAAAGAATGCGGCTGCAATTATTACTGCAGTCGCATTCTTTTAACCAAACCAATATTTCTTTATTTTTTGGGTGGTAGCAGTACTCCATCAATAACATAGATGATGCCATTTGACGCAGGGACAGTTCCAATAACAGTAGCTGTTCCGTTTATTATGATTTTGCCATCTTTTTTAGTGATGGTAATATTATCTCCATTTACCTGTCCAATTTTTTGCCCATCTTGTAACTGTTCTTCCTTGAATACTCCGACAGATACATGGTATTGAAGGATATCGGCAAGGGCGTCTTTCTTATCAGGTTTCAACAATCCCTCAACCGTTCCGGCAGGTAATTTGTCAAATGCAGCATTGGTTGGTGCAAATACAGTAAATGGACCTGCATTACTTAATGCATCAACCAGGCTGGCTGCCTTCACAGCCGTTACGAGGGTAGTATGGTCTTTGCTACCTGAAGCCACCTGGACAATATTCTTCTGAGAAAGATCGTCTTTCACTGCCGACTGGCCCGCTGTGTTTGCCGGGGTAGCTTCTGTTTTTGCCGATTCGCCAGATGTAGTTTCACTGTTATTGCATGCTGCAAGCCACAGGCTGAAGCTGCATAATATAGATATCGTGATCCGTTTCATAAAATAATTTGAATTGTTAATAATACGGGATAAAAATAAGGTGGGGATAAAACATGCAATTATGACTCCAATCATAAATAGCAGATTTATTTTCATAAAAAGACATGAATTGGTAAAATCCTGCTGATTATGACTGCAAGCATATTCCCAATTGATTTTCGGCCTGAGCTTTGCAGCTGAAATAAAACAAAAGCTCATGACGATTATACAGGAAATAGATTCACAGAACACTATAGGTAAAACAGTTGCTAATAACTTTCGGACTGCTGAAGTTTTCAGGAAATATGGTATTGACTTTTGCTGCAAGGGCGGCAGAATGCTTGCAGATGTGTGCAGAGAGCGGAACCTGGACATGGAAGCTATTGAAAAAGAACTCAATGAGAAAACAGCAGCTATAACGCCAATTTCAGAGGATGCTTATCAGACAATGTCTTTAGATGCATTGGTTGACCTTATTCTGTCGGTTCACCATACATATGTTAGAGAAAGTATACCTCCTATGCTGGCTTTTTTACATAAGGTCAATAAAGTACATGGTGAACGCCACCCCGAGTTGGCTGAAATCTATGACCTGTTTGAAGGTTGCGCCAATGAACTGACCCACCATATGGTAAAGGAAGAAAACATACTTTTCCCTGCAATAAACAAATTAGCAATTGCACAGCTTAATGGAACAACAGTTGCGCCATTCTTCTTCGGGCCATTGGAAAACCCAATAGGAATGATGCAAAACGAGCATACCACCGAGGGGGAACGTTTTGTCAAAATAGCTGAATTAACTAATAATTTTACTCCCCCAGATGATGCCTGCACCACATACAGGGTTGCCTTTCAAAAACTGGAAGAATTTCAAAATGATCTATTCACTCATATACACCTAGAGAACAACATTCTCTTCCCAAAATCATTTGAGTTAGAAAAGAAAATCGTTGTTGTTTGAGACAATTCAATAGGGAAAGCAGTGGTAATATATTTCACAAAAAACGAGTATGAACAATTCACTAAAGATACTTTTTGACGAACACGAAATTATTTCAGAGGCAGTGCAGCTTGCACAAGATGCAAAATATTTGATTGGGAAGGACAATGAACAATTCAAATTAGTAATCAGGGAGCTACTTGTCTTTTTCAGAATCTATGCCGATGAATATCATCATCATAAGGAAGAAAAAATATTATTTCCGGAAATGATGAAAAAAAACGAGCTTTTGGCAGATGGCGTCATCAAGGAAATGTTCGACAATCACGCTTATTTCCGTGAATTACTTCAAGTGGTTGCATTGGATATGGAACAGCAAAACTTCACTGGCGCATCATCGAAAATAGATGAATACTCAGAAGCTTTGTTGGATCATATAGCCGTAGAGAATGAGGAACTGTTCCAAAGTGCTGATAGTTTATTTACCGACAGCGAGCTCGAACTATTACATTATCGTTTTGTAGATTTAGACGAAGATATGGGTGGGACACAAAAAAAAGATTTGGCTGAAAAGATAAGGCAGCTGAAAATAAATAGCATTGTGTAAGGGAGATAACGAATGCATACATTTAACAAACAGAAGCGGCATATATAATGCTCGCAAATACGATAATATCGGTCGGTGTTTTTGTAAATTTATTCGTCGTAAGCGTTTCCTTTTGTCCAGGCAGTGGGGAAACTCCCGGCTCCTAGGCGGCCTATCGCCATCGCCACTCTCCATTAAATCTCTCATATCAAGTTGCCTCGTTTTGGCTTAATGTTCTTACTGCCTGCAAGGGTTTCATGTTATTTTCTATAGATAATACTCAGAAGCAATTCTTTTCATATTTTTGAGGGTATCAGGTGCTATTAAAAATATGTGAAGCGATTTTGAGTAATATTATTATTGGTTTTTTTATCAGTGACATTGATCAGGTTAAGGAATATTATTTATTCCATTTAAAGATGAAGCATGACTTGGAAATGCGATGGAAGTGGATGCGCGAGCTTTAGGTGTTTTATTCGACATGAATTCCAATTGCTAAAGAAATTACTCGATTTCAACTATAATTTCAGGAAAACTGACGAAGATCAATAGAGTGCAATACTAACGTCATAACCAATTTTAAAATACTTCTGTAAACTTGTTGTATTAGTTTGTATTCTCTTTAATTAATCTCACATTCATGACGATTCGAAGCTTAATTAAAACAGATTTTGAGCAGGTAGATACTTCTGCAACAATAGAAACAGTCGAGAAGAAGATTGTTGGACAAGGGGTAGTAGTTCTGATGAAGGAAGGTACGTATCTTGGTTATGTTACTTGCATTGATTTGTTGAATAGACAAATTAGTTCTATTGCTGAGTGTATTGATTCTAAACCGATAGTGTCTCCTGATCTTTCAAAAAATGCGGTTATCAAATTAATGAGGCAATCCAAAACCCGCATATTACCAGTATTTGATAATGGAGCTTTTGTCGGGTTGATTTATTACGATGATATTATTGAACAACTCGCTGCCATTGTTGAGGAACAAAAAAGTATAGTACAGACGATTGCCCATGACCTTAAAAATCCTATTGCAAGTATTAAAGGACTTTCTTCTATTCTTAGAAACAATTTAGTGAAAGAAGAGAATATACAGTTACTAGAGTATACAGAACAGGCATGTAACTATGCGTCAGAAATTATAAATGGTCTGTTGCTCATTCCGCAAATCGAGGGCGAACAAGATACTGAATCACTGTTCGCATCAATTGAAATAAACTCGTTACTTAAGGAATGCTGTGGCAACATGAAAGTTATCGCATCGTCAAAAGGAGTTACCATTATTGAAAATCTGTGTCAGGATGAATTTTATTTCAATGCTGACGCCTCAAAGTTTAAACGCGCGATAATCAACCTGCTCTCAAACGGGGTGAAATTTACGCCGAAAGGAGGAACTGTTTTGATATCATCTTCAGTTAAAAAAAATAGTCTGCTCATAAAGATTATGGACAGTGGTATCGGTATTCCAAAATCTATTCAACCCATCATTTTTAATAAATTTACGAGGGCAAAACGTGTGGGAACTGAAGGTGAGAGTACTGTGGGTTTAGGTTTATTCATAACCAAACAGATTATGGAACTTCATAATGCTCTACTTTGGTTCGAAAGCGAAGAAGGAAAAGGCACAACCTTTTACATAAAACTTCGTTAGCTATTCTGGAAAGGAAATTTCAATTTTAATATGATGAAAAACGAAACCATAAAAGTTGCACTTTATTTAATAATTACGTCACTTTTATTGAGGCATCCGAATCATCAAGGTCGCTTGCTTCGAACATTGTCCAGTCAACCCCATGCACAAATAGGCACGAATTAGATCGTTTTTGCCAACAAATGCTCAATCTTACCCATTAAGGCATTTATAGCTATCAAGTCCCGGATAAAAAGGTTCGAAATTTGTCCAGTCGTCCCGACTTGAATTAAAACCCGCTCCAGTAGCGGGTTTTTAGTTCGAACTTTCTCTTCAAAAATTTGGCAAATTCTCCGAAAACCCATACATTGTTGCGTTTTGGAGAGTTCGAACCCAAGTGAATTCTGGCGAACTTTTTGAGCGAAAATATCCTCACACACTTAATGCTTCAAACTTACATATCATAGGAATAAAATCACCACGCTCTCTATGTCAACAAATATTTGTCAATAATTATTTACTTTTAAAAGAAAGTTCATGAAAAAGATCATTTTTTTGGCGATTTGCCTTTCCGCCTGTAGCGTTTCAAGTAGCAATGCTCGTAAGCGCTCGCCGGCACCAACACCTTCTAGTTTACAGTGTAAGAGTGGGAACGCTTGCGGCTCGATATCCACTAAACGCGACAAAAATGGCTGTTTTTGGATTCTAACAAATACAAGTGCGAAACCTGTTAGAGTGGTTCCAACCATTTATAATACAAAGGTGTGCGCCGATGTGGCTGCAATTACAATAGCGCCCGGAGATAGTAAAACAATAGGCGCTTATTATGGCTCCGCTTGTTTAAATGCTTGTTACTTCACTGCAAACTTCATTAAATAACGAAAAATTAATGACAACTCGACAGCTGCAATATGCAATTGCGGTAGTAGATTTCAAACTTGGGCATAACCAGCAGTCTACAGTTAATTAGTTTCTAAAACCATATTTTAATATACTATTGTTTTGTGTAAAATGGATTGGAATGAACCTTCGTATTTTCTTGTTGAAATTAGC
>CAIWHI010000850.1 GCA_903912435.1 uncultured Bacteroidota bacterium
ATCGCATTATGAAAAAATATTTATAAATAGCTACCCAAGATTTCCTAATCATTTTACGTCTATTATAGTGTGGGGTTTTGGTTTCAATACTACAGGCGCCGGTGGTAAGCGAAACAGAAGAGGGTGAAAGAAGATTTGAAATGATTTTATGAAACTAAAAACACCTGTAAACCTATTAAATGATTAAAGTACTAAAACTACCTGTTTACCTTAAAAAGCTCGTATAAAGATTTGGTTAACCTTATTTTACTAATAACCCTTATTTCGTATTACCAGCCCCTGAGACCGAACTTTGAATTTGCCCCCGGAGCGGCAAAAACTAAAAAAAAGTGTGATGATGCAATTGTAAAATTAAAATTGACGATATGAAAATTATGCAGTAAATTGTAATCAGTAATCAGGTAAAAAATAAAGCGTATGCCCGCATATTCTGAAGAAGAAATAATAGCAGGGTGCCGGAAGAAAAACCGGGCTTTACAGGAGCATGTGTATAAGCAATACTACAGCCTGTTCCTTAAAGTATGCGCGCGCTATGCAAAGAATATGCAGGATGCGGAACAGTTGCTCAACGATGGATTTCTCAAAATCTTTTCCCAGGCCGACAGGTTTAAAAACAATGGTTCCTTTGCGGGGTGGATGCAGCGTATTATGATCAATACCTGCCTCGATTACCTGAGGGGCAGTTCACTAAAGGAAGAAATGGCCATACATGTGAACTCCATACCCGCAGAGGAAAGTAACCTGAGCGTAACTAATGATGCAATTGAATCAATGGAATTCCGGGAACTGGTGAAAATGATTCAGGTATTACCGGCAATGACACGTACAGTTTTTAATCTTTTTGTTTTTGATGGATTTAATCATAAAGAGATATCAGAACAATTAGACATAAGCGAAGGCACTTCCCACTGGCATGTGCACCAGGCAAGAAGCGTACTTCAAAAAAAAATAATAAATAGTGATAATCAAAAAGTGACGTATGAAGCCAAAAGAATTTGACGATCTGGTCAGACAGAAATTTGACCAGAACGACTTTGAGTACAACCCGGGCAACTGGGCAAAGCTTGAGGAGGCGATGGATGGACGTGGTAAAAAGCGTAACGTATTTATGCTATGGTGGGTTCCACTGCTGGGTATAGCTGCGTCTGTAGCTCTGGCTATAGGTATGGTTCCGGCAATACATACTGAAGGTGGTTACTCTGGACAAAACCAGATAGTAGCAAAAAATACTGAATCCCTACCAGCCGGCAGAACAACAGGATCATTAAGCAATGATCAAAATTCAGCCAGCAACAGTACGACTGCAAATGCACATAATGCAGTAGTAGCTTCGGCTCACAAATCGAAGCACGGTAAGCATAATAAGAAGAAGGCAGGTGCAAAAGCAAATTCTGATGATTTATTTGCCATCACCTATGCCAATGCAGTAGCTAATGTGCGTGCACCCAAGGCAAAAGCCCAACCCTTCAACTTTTTGGCTGAAGCCAGCAAGGAGCAGCTAAAGAAGGAAAAGAAAGAACTGCGTGAGGTAACTGTAGCTGCAACTTTTACTCCTGAGGAATTGGCGGCACCAAAGCAACCTAAAAATTCTATTATACTATCCGGTGGTTATAAT
>CAIWHI010000851.1 GCA_903912435.1 uncultured Bacteroidota bacterium
AATGCAGGTATAGGTGGTGAGCCTGCCAAAGTAGGCGATATGACTGAGCACCAATGGCTGAATGTTATTAATGTAAATCTGAATGGGGTGTTCAATTGTATGAAACATGAGCTTACCCAGATGACTAAACAAAAGAAGGGAGTAATTGTAAATATGGCCTCTATATTGGGTAGAGTTGGCTTTACTACTTCATCTCATTATGTTGCTGCAAAACATGGTGTAATAGGTCTTACACAAACTGCCGGCCTGGAGTACGCAGCAGAGGGAATTAGGGTAAATGCTATATGCCCCGGTTTCATAGACACACCATTGCTTACTAAGGCTGGTTTTATTAGTCATCCTGAAATTAAGCAACACATTGTGGATATGCACCCAATGAAAAGGCTTGGTAAGGATAGCGAAATTGCCAATGGGTTTATTTTCCTGGCTTGTGATGATAGCTCATTTATGACTGGAACGGCGGTGGAAATTGATGGCGGATTTTTGGCCCAATAGCTTCCTTTATTAAATAAGGAACGTTGTCATAATGGGCAAAGCTTAAAAGTTGAATTGTAATAAAAAGGTAATCTACTATTTGTCAACCCTGCATTGCACTATATCCGAAATGATTTTGGTTAAAGCCAATATTAATTTAGTTCTTTTCACCGACCAAAGGCCGGGGCTTCTAGATAAAATGCAACGAGGATTGATAAATCAATTAGAAATCTACAAATAATAAAAGTTATGAAACTACAATCGGGAAATGCTAAAGTGATTATAACTCTGGCTATTGTTACGCTCAGCACCATTTTAGGTGGTTCATGTAGCGACAAGCAGCCTAAAATCAGCCAATCAACTGTTGACTCTTTAAGGAACGAAATTGCCTTAATGGTGGCGGGGAATAATATGATAAGTAAAAACCTGGCTACCTTCGATACGCTTGATTATACTGTTTTCAGTAACCAGGACTGGACAAGGCTACATGAAAGCCACTCAAGTGATATAAAAGTTAACTGGCCTGATGGGCATTCTACAGTAGGCATTGCCCGGCACATAGATGACCTGAGGGCGATGTTTGTCTACGCACCCAACACCAACATTAAGCAGCATCCTGTTCGTTTTGGGAGCGGCAATATGACCTGTGTGATAGGCGTAATGTCAGGGACTTTTACAGCACCTATGCCGGTTGGTATCGGGAAGTTTATCCAGCCTACAGGCCGGTCTTTCTCCTTACCAATGTGTACGGTGGGTATATGGAAAGACGGGGTAATGATTGAAGAATATCTTTTTTGGGACAACCAATCCTACATGAATCAAATAGGATTGGGCAAATAATCTACTTATGTTTTACGAAAATTATTATTGGGGAATGAATCCTATATGGTGGTTCCTGTGGATAGTATTGCTTATCTGGATATTCGCAACTCCTTATGATATACCAGGGCAGCGAAAAAGAAAGAATGCTCCACTCGATATTTTGCAGAGACGGTTTGCATCAGGGGAAATCAATGAGGAGGAATATGAGGCAAAGAAAAAGATGCTTGAAGGGCAATAGCCCGTTCAGGATTGTAAATCATTAAAAATAGATCTGAAAATGAAAAAATTGGAGAAAAAGGTGGTATTTATTACAGGCGGCAACTCCGGTATTGGGAAGGCTGCCTGCATGGAAGCAGCAAGAGAAGGTGCTACAGTAGTTGTG
>CAIWHI010000852.1 GCA_903912435.1 uncultured Bacteroidota bacterium
CTGCTCAGGCACTTAGCCAACGCCCAAAGGGGGAATTGCAGTTGTAAGAATATTAATCCCTAACTCTTCTTAGGTTAGGTAGTCTATATCTATTTTTTTAAATAATGTTTTGATTTTGGCGGTAATTTCTGAACATTGCCATACTCCGTTTATTTTTGTTTGATGAATTGATTTCGAAATTTCAATAATGTCTTTTGGTGAGTATTTGGATAGTAAGTTTGCTTTTTTTAATCTGCTAAACAATTTGTAGTACGCCAGCATTGCTATAAAGTTAGCCATTAGCCACCCTTCCAGTACATACCTGTTCTGCATAAACGTTTTATCTGCAGCTAAGAAGTTTTTATAGCTGTCAAACATTACCTCTATTTCATTTCGTTGTTTATATACCTCATATAGTTGCTGTGGCTTAGTATCTTTCGCAATGTCATAAACCAGCGTTAAAGTACCAAATGCATGCATTTTTGAATAAAACGCATCTTCGTTATATTGTTCTGGGTGCGACTTCACCCGCAATAAATAATCATTTTCCTCCTTTGCCTTTAGATATTCATTCAAAAATGTAACAACCTTTTTGCCACTGCTCTCATACTGGTAATACCAAACAATCCGATCCTGATATGTAAAATAGGTCTTTATTTCCTTTTTAAAGCTGGCTTTTAATAAAGGAGAAAAATCAATCACCTTGTTATTCCTATGAACAGGGATTATGTACCGTAGCTTATCCTGTGTTAGCTGTTGTATGTTTGCTTCACTGAAAAAACCCTTATCAGCAATGAATATAACATCCGTTACGTTCATCTCTTTAACGCACAGTGCCATAGATTTGATGTCCGTAATATTTCCATTGATTAGCCGGTAATAGACAGGCTGTTTGAGATCAGCGGAGAAAAGATACATTAATCTTACCTGCTCATCGTAATTATGGTTTGGATTATATCCCTGAGCATTGATTCCAAGGTGTTCGGAAACACTGGTGATATGGGTGGAATCCATCATCACGAACCTACCGCTATCTCCCGACGTCTGCTGCAATTGCGATTTCATCCACTTTACTACAGACGCTCTATTCTCACCAATGAATTTCAAGGCCTCCGATAATTGCTTATCTGTTATCAATTCTTTGCACCAGTGTTCTGAACAAAAATCATGAGCGTGATAGTTAGCTACTCTTTTTATTGGCGATTGGTAAGCCCACCTCAACATAGCATAAGATAGTAGTTTCTCAGCCACATCCTTTTTGAAGCTATTGTTCAGCGATACAACCTCTTCTGCCAACAACTTCGAAAACAGATTGTAGACTCCAAAAGTCTTAATGTCTACGTTGGGCAATTGTTGGGCTTTTTGCCTTAATGAATCCTTATCTGAAACTAAGAAGCCTTCCAATTCAGTTATTTTACCCAATAGCTTCCCTGTTAGTTTATCTGTTCTTTTCTTCTCTTTATTATACTGGTAACGAACTTCGTATTTATAGTACGATCCTTTTATGATTTTAATCTCTGTTCTTGGCTCTTTGTACGGTTGTACCCATTCCGGTAAATACATAGACAACTTAATTAGGTTGTCTAAATATACAATCAAAAAAGGCAATAAACAAATAATTATTGCCTTTTTTGATACATTTTGCTGTAGACGGGGTAATTATTCGAAGAGTTAGGGTTTAAAGGCATAATAAACCTCATAATACAGGTTGCACCGTAGGGAATCATTTGTCTCAAAAGCCAATTTCGATAAAAGTACGGGAAGATTTTGACCAAAACCGGAATTAGGAATTAAACAAGAAATGAAAAATAAAATTACCCCAATAAACTGCTTAACTATCCCCCTGCAAGCCATATGCATCAAATATACAATAGCTTTTCCATTTAAATACAGAACTGAACCACTTGAGCCACCATATTATTATACACGATGTGAACCTTCCAACATAGATTTCAGCCAAAAAAAATAAATTCCTGAGATATTAAACTTTTAACAACTTCACTTGTCTGATTAAAAACTCAACAAGCATATGAATGGTACAAAATCAATATTTTACAAAGGTGCAGCTATTTTTGCAATTTCAAGTATAGTTCTATTGGCAGCATGCCACAAGAATGCTAAGGCTACTGCTGAAGATAATAGCTACGCTACCGATTATGCAACTGCTGAAAAGACATTTAATGATGTTCAGACCGTATCAGACCAGGCCGCTACAGTAAGTGGAACTATGGCTTATCGCACCACTGCTACTACAGGAAGCGGATGTGCAACAGTGTCTCATACCTTCAATGGTACTGATAGTGTTATGACCATTGATTTTGGTTCTTCTGATTGTCTATGCCATGATGGAAGTTACCGAAGGGGGCAAATAATTGTTACTTATTCCGGTCATTATGCCGACAGTGGTTCTGTACACAATATCACCTTCAATAATTTCTTCCATAATGATAACCAGGTAAAAGGAACTAAAACTGTAACCAATATGGGTCATAACTCACTTGGTCAGATTTACTTTAATGTAAATATTAATGGGAGTATAGTAAAAGCCAATGGCGAAACCCATACAGCAACATGGAACAGGGTTCGTACCTGGATCACACAGGGCACACCTAATGTGTACCAAATTACAGGTTCAGGCACACTTGTTCGCCCCAATGGCAAAACAGTAGGTGTAAACATTACCATTCCATTGGTGGTAGCGTCTAATTGCCGTTGGATTGAAGCAGGGACAATTGTTCATACTCTTCCTAGTGGCCTTACCCGTACTGTAAACTATGGTAATACGCCAGCTTGCGACAACGAGGCAACCATTACCCTACCAAATGGCACTAGACAAACTATCACTCTACCTTAATTTTGTTCTATATGATTCTTAAAAAAACTGTTGCATAAACTGCAACAGTTTTTTTGTTTTTAGAACAATACCATACACCTCAATGATGATTGTAAATTGTAGACAATTTCCAATTTAATGGTTGCATTTAACCTTATTCAGATTAGTGCCCTCTGCCCCAGTTGCTGTAAAATTGCAGATATTGAATGCCAAACACATGTGGCATCCTCATTTGATGGGCAAGGAATCTACCGATTTTGCAATACGGTTTATCATGTTGGTGATATTATGAACTGGTATGATCGTCAACACCCATTGTTTGAATCATGGAAACAAGGAAATTGTAAAATAGCTCTTCCTGGAAATACCGACGTAGAATGTTGCTTTGGTACCTGCTCTTTTTGCAACACCGGATGTTATGTCGTCATTTATTTCCATAATTGTAGCATTCTAAAAATAAAGGGGATAGGCAAAATAGAAGACTGGCCTGAGATGTTTTATAAATAAACCTATAACAACTGACTGAATAATGCCCATTCCGGAAATAAAAATGGCTACCCGAGAGGATAGCCACCATTTATGAAGAATTATTTTCAATTACCTATTAATATCAAAGTGAATTGCCTCATTGGCAACCCCTGCATTAATATGTAAAATATAGGTGCCATTATAGAGACCTTCAGAAAGCATTAGCTGTTCATTTATTTGACCATTGTGTATGGCACCCTTACCTGCATATACAACCTGACCTAAAATATTGGTGATTTGGAAGGCAACTTCATCGTTACCCAAACTTGTAATATTGCCGGTGATGATAAATGAGCCATTATTAGGATTTGGGTATAATACAAATTTGTGGTTATTGGCCATTAAATTGTTTGCATCCAGGTGGTCAA
>CAIWHI010000853.1 GCA_903912435.1 uncultured Bacteroidota bacterium
AGTTATTGCCCCTATTCATAAAATAAATATTTTCAGAAAATGGGGCATTAGGGCAAAAAAAAGCACTATTACTCCAATCTCACCTGGACTAATGATGCCAATAAATTCTTAAGCTACTTCAACTCCTAATTCCTCAGCCAAATCTTTTTCAATACGAAGATTATCAATAATAAATACCTGGCGCTGTGGCGTGTTTTTGCCCATGAAGTATTCTAATAGTTTTTGAATCTGCGCATCCTGACTTATTAAAACCGGGTCTTTGCGGATATCAACCCCTATGAATTGCGAGAATTCTTCAGGGCTTATCTCACCCAGACCTTTGAATCGGGTTATTTCAGCTTTTGAGCCTATTTCGTGTATAGCCCTCTGCCTTTCTTCATCACTATAGCAATAGATAGTCTTCACCTTATTGCGCACTCGGAACAAAGGAGTTTGTAATATATATATATGGTTGCCTCTTACCAGGTCGGGGAAGAACTGTAGGAAAAAAGTCATGATGAGTAGGCGGATGTGCATTCCATCTACATCAGCATCGGTGGCAATAACTATATTGTTATACCTAAGCCCATCCATGCCTTCTTCTATATTCAGGGCATGTTGCAGTAGGTTGAATTCTTCGTTTTCGTAAACCACCTTTTTGGTAAGGCTATAGCAATTGAGCGGCTTACCCCTTAGGCTGAATACAGCCTGGGTTTCTACACTACGGCTCTTCGTAATGCTACCACTCGCACTATCACCCTCGGTAATGAAGATGGTCGACTCTTGTTGTTTTAGGTTATACTCATCACGACCCTTATTTGGTGGTTCGTCGTTGAGGTGTATACGGCAATCACGTAGCTTTTTATTATGCAGGTTGGCTTTTTTGGCCCGCTCATTTGCAAGCTTCCTGATGCCTGATAGTTCTTTGCGCTCACGTTCGCTTTGTTCAATGCGCTTTTTTAGTGCATCGGCAACGGCAGGGTTTTTATGCAGGTAGTTGTCTAACTCCTTATTCAGGAAATCGCCAATAAACGCCTTCATAGAAGGGCCATTGTCCCAAACATATTGGGAGCCCAGTTTTGTTTTAGTCTGGGATTCAAATACAGGCTCCTGTACCCGCACTGATATTGCAGCGCAGATACTCTGCCTTACATCAGATGCATCATAATCCTTCTTATAAAACTCACGAATAGTCTTTACAAATGCCTCTCTGAAAGCTGCCTGGTGGGTACCACCCTGGGTGGTATGCTGTCCATTTACGAATGAATAGATATCCTCACCGTAATCACCAGTATGGGTTACTGCAACTTCTATATCGGCCCCTTTCAGGTGTATGATTGGGTACCTGTTAGATTCAGGATTGGTCTTACGGGTTAATAAATCCAGGAGGCCGTTTTTGGATACATAATTTCGGTTATTGAAATGTATCAGCAAACCTGCATTAAGGAAGCAATAGTTCCAAACCTGGTTTTCCAGATATTCAAGAATAAAATGGTAATTTCTGAAAACGGTTTCATCAGGACGGAAAACGACCAACGTGCCATTGAGTGAGGTAGTTTCTGTTTCAGGGTGGTCCTTAACCAATATTCCCCTTTCGAACTCAGCTACCTTTGTCCTGCCATCACGGAA
>CAIWHI010000854.1 GCA_903912435.1 uncultured Bacteroidota bacterium
AACCCCGAATATTTTCATTTCAATTTTGCTATCAAATTGTGCCTTAATCATTGCCATATTTTGCGATAAATTCATTGAATCAGTATTGTGATGAAAAATCGCATTACTGCTATATGTATCTTTATAAGTAATCGTATCATTAGTAATTAATGCATGTAATGCTTTTTTTACCAAATCTGTATTAGCAGTACTATCTAATGTATAACCTGTTGCATTAGATGGGTAATCATGTTTAACAGGTTTTACTTGTTTTGTATCACATGCCATAAATGTTGTGATTACAACTAAAGAGAATAATAATTCTTTCATAAGTTTTATTTTTTTAATTTATTTGTCTAATTCTTTGCTCATGTCAGCTAGTTCACACCATTCTCTATATTCATAAATTTTACCTGCGTCATTGATTTTTAATTCTGCGTAAAATTTCATTTTGCTTAATTTTCCCGATTTAGCGAATTTAAAAATCCATGTGCCATAAATTCTAACTACCGGACTAATTTTGTAATCGTCATCTAAACCTGGAAAGTATTTAGCGTTCGTTAATTCAATTTTACTATAAGTATTCATTGCATCTTTATCACCTTTCATTATATTATCTTTTGAAATTGAATCTTGTCCAATTCCTGGACCGTATGCTAATAAATCTTCAGAAAGTAAAGAGGCTTCTTTAATACTATCATTTGCTGAGAATGCTTCTATAAACTGTTTAGCGACAACAAGGTTTTTATTAAACTTAGCCAAGTTATCATCTGTGGCTTTTTGTTGATTGCAAGAAACTAAAGCAATGCAAATAATAATGGAGTAGAAAATATTTTTTTTCATGTACATGGGTTTACTTAAATAGATTGTTACCATTTATTTTATGGTAATTAAGAATTGATTGATCTGATAGTGATTACGAGAATTGTAAATAGAAATATTGCTTTAGAATTGCAATGGGTTAATATAATTACTTTCTTAAAGTAAGTATATTATTGGAAGTTTTATTTTTAAAAAATAAATAGAAATTATATCGTCGAAATATAGTTTCAAATCGTCACTTTTGTATTAATTTTAAACACATTTTTTCAGACAACACATTTGCTTCATTAAATAACCGTGATTTTGTGTACGCTAGAATTATTAGAAAAATATATTACTGTATAAATGAAAGTAATAGATTAGTTTACTTCATTAAAAGTAAATTATATGAAAATTTTAGCATCATTATTCTTATTGGCCATCTTAACATTTCAACTTAATGCTCAAGGCAAAAAGGCCTATAGTATTGCAGGTTCAGATACATATATTATTAATTCAAAAATTAATCAAAGAGTGTATAACCTTGCGGTGTCTCTTCCTAATAATTATGATAAAGCAAAAAAATATCCGACCTATTATATTTTAGATGGTTATTATGCCTTCCCTATAATTGCTCAATCAAATAAGAATTTGGGTAGTTGGCTATTAGGTAATGAAATTGAAGATGTTATTGTAGTTTCAATTACTGGAAATAAAGAAAAAGATTTTAATGATTGGTTATGCCAAAGATGGCCTGATTATACTTTTACTCAATCAATTAAATTTGATACATCCTTTACTAAAGCTTGGCATTCTGCAGAACCATTAATATCTGGTAAGGGGGATGCTTTTCTAGAGGTAATTAGAAAAGAGATTATTCCATTCATTGACAATCACTATAGTACAAATCAAGAAAGAGGAATTTCCGGTCATTCCTTAAGTGGGTTATTTGTTGCGAATTTAATATTTAAAGCCAATGATATTTTTTCGAAGTTTGGAATTAATAGTCCCTGGATGCTCCCATATAACGATAATGATATAAGAATAGTAGAAAAGGAATATTCAAATTTACATCATGATTTGAAAGCAAAAGTGTTTTTATCTTTTGGTTCATTAGAACCGAAAGGGGAAATAAAAGACTTATTTGAATTTGAAGCCCTATTAAAAAAATATAATGGCGTAGAGACGAAATTAGTCATATTTGAAGATGAAACACATGTTTCAGTAATCCCATCAATGATTAGTAGATGTTTAAGATTTTTGTACAAGAAAGAGAAATAATAATTTAGCATTCATTAATCATCATATTGTAAAACTTTATAACAAAATATTTCAACTCATTTTATCTTCTAAATAATGCGTAAAATAATATTCCTAGTTTTTTTAATAATCGCACATTCATCATTTTGTCAGATTAAAATCAAATATGGTAATAACCAAGACGCAGGGAAATATTATAATATTCGTGGGATTAATATGTACACCGAACAATATGGAAGCGGAAAACCTTTATTACTAATACACGGTAATGGGGGTAGTATTAAAGATATGGG
>CAIWHI010000855.1 GCA_903912435.1 uncultured Bacteroidota bacterium
GTCAAAAGCTCATGGTTGGATACCCGCCAATAGTTAATACAGATTTCAATTATCATGGAAATAGCATTCTGCTCATGGAGATTATCTATGAAAGCAACATTGCAAGCAAAAAATCAATGGATGGTTTGTTGATTCAGAAAAATCTTATACTTTTACGAAGTGAGAAAATCTCTATTGATATTATTGTGTCTTACCCTTATTATGGGCGCAATGAGTAGCTGTGAATCAGAAGGTATGTATTATCACAGAAACGGTGGGAATCATCATATTACCAACAGAAAGGGCTCGCACCACTGGGTGACTTTCCATTTCAGGAGGTATGGCCGCGATGCCCGCCGGGCAATGCGTGGCTGGGGTAGAAACTAACCCTTACCCCGGTATTCAAACAAACCATTTTGCATTAATTACCGAATATTATCTTTAATGCTACCGATGCATTAATGGAGGTATCCTTTTATTTTTGTGTTTTATTTTTTAAGCGCAAAATAATTGCAATGACATTATTCGACAAGATACAAGCCACAGCTAACTACATAAAATCAAGAATAGACAATAATCCTAAGGCTGCAATTATATTGGGCAGTGGCTTGGGCGGATTGATAGACATAATACAGGATGCCACCGAAATCCCCTACTCTGAAATCCCCAATTTTCCGGTTTCTACAGTTAAGGGCCATAGTGGTAAGCTGGTATTTGGTAAGATAAATGGTTGCGAAGTAATGCTGATGGCTGGCCGTTTCCATTATTACGAAGGCTACAATATGCAGGAAGTTACCTTCCCGGTAAGGGTTATGAAGGCCCTGGGTGTGGAAATACTTTTCCTATCTAACGCTGCCGGTGGCACTAATTCGTCATTCAAAATTGGCGACCTCATGATTATCAATGACCATATCAATACTTTTCCCGAGCATCCGCTACGTGGCCATAATGATGAGCGCCTTGGCACTCGTTTCCCTGATATGAGTGAGGCTTACGATCATGATCTGATAAAGCTTGCTAAGCAAATTTGCGCAGAGAAAGGAATTGATGTGAAAACCGGGGTTTATTGCGGCCTGCAGGGGCCTACTTTCGAAACCCCTGCCGAGTACCGTTGGATCCATACTATGGGTTGCGATGCTGTAGGTATGAGTACAGTACCTGAAGTAATAGTAGCAAGGCACGCCGGACTCAGGGTATTTGCTATAAGTGTAATTACCGACATTGGCATTAGTGATGTGCCTGTTAAAGTATCGCATGAAGAAGTATTAGAGGCAGCAAATGAAGCCGCACCTAAAATGGCCGGGCTGGTTGCAGCTTTAGTTACCGCAGCCTGCAGTTAATAGCATTAAATTCATCGTTTATATTAAGACTATCGCAAAATATCAATTAATATTTGAAACACCTCAAGCTCTAAGTTTGAGGTGTTTTTGTTTATAATTGGTACTCCCCTTACTGTGTTTTCACCTATTCCACAATCGTATTTTAACCAGATTACGAGGGTTAAAGTACTCCTGTTCATAGGTGTTTTAACGCTAAGATACCCTCTTACTCGGTCGCATCTTTGTGTCGTTGAAAGTCAATCAATATTTGTGCATGCCAAATACAAATTTGACCCTAAAACAAAGGTGGTAGCTGAAATTCCTTGAACTGAGTAAGCAAAATCAACAACAATCTATTTTTTTTTATCATGGGCTTCTATAATATTATTCCTGCAAGCAAACTTGCCGCATCTTACAACGTGCTAAAGCAAACTCTTACCCTTTATGCAGAAGGTGAGGTAAGAGAATTTACTTCTGGTTTTAGCTTCAGAAGGGCTCCATTAATGGGCGGACTTAAATTTATACTTGGTGCCTGGACCGGCCCTCTTGGTCCTAAAAGCCAACCTTACAAATTTAATGAGTCATTCAAGATTCATTTGCCAAACCCTGCTTTTCCTTCCGGAAGTGTAATTATTGTTACGTCCAACCATCCTAATGGTCAGGTAGTGCCAATTCACTATATCGGATTATTGCAGGAAACCCCGGGCCTAACCCAGGCAACTACTGCAGATGCAACAGTAAGCCAATCGGAAGGTCAGGCAAAACTTACTCCTGGCAATAGGCAGATAAATGTTCTATTCAAAGAGCCATTTATTATCACTGCGTCTGCAAGTGTACCTGACTTCGGCTCTGTTGATATCAATTTCGATCCGAAAATACTCACCCTTGTTGATGCAACTATCCAAAACAAGGATATTGTTTGGACATTCAATTCACTTGAAACAGGCGATACACAAATCCAGGTTACCACCAGTGGCGGCATAGCTACTTTCGTTATGGTTGAAACTTATGATGTAAAGATTTTCGTTCTTTAATAAGGATTTTAACCCACTTTAAAGCCTCCTTCTGTACTGCTTTTTCGGACAGTTGGAGGTTTTTTTGTGTATTATAGGCATTTCCAAAGAATTATCCCGTGTTTTCACCTATTACATTCAGGTATTTTCACCCTAAATAATACCGTATTAATACCTCTCCATCTTAGGTGTTTTTACCCTATGATATAAAAAACGATGCAATTATCTTTGTTTCGCTAAATCTATTAATGAAATAGCAAAAATAACCAGCAAATAAATCCCAATATCATGACCGTATACCGATCTATTACCGCCTGCAATATTGAAGCAACCTACAATGTAATAACACAAGTACTTACACTTGCTGCCCGGGGCATGACAGGTAGTGCTACCCATGGCATTAACTTCAAAATGATTGCTATTTCCAGTGGTCTTAAATTTGTACTTGGTGCAGAAACAGGGCTTGATGACTGTAGCAACATACCCTACCAAATCAGTGAATCGTTTAAGGTGCAATTACCGGCCAATACCCTACTTTCAGAAGCAATAACTATCATCACCCAAAATGAACCAGAAGGTGAATTGGTGCCTATCTACTTTGTGGGTATGTTTCAGGAATCTGAACTATTACCAATTGCCGCCGAAGCCTTCACCCCTAGAGGAACAACACCAACAAAACGAAAACTAGTTAATAAGTCTAAAAATACCCGGCTAAATGAATCATTTGGCATAAAAACAAGTGCCTGGGTAGCTGAATATGCGTTTGCATAGTGGGATTACATTGCTAATTGGCTACAGTCAATGATTAATTTTTAATCCTATTATCCCCCTACTCCATAAACTCCCACGCGCTCACATAAGCCCCATTAGCCTCGGCATAAGCAATGAAGCCTGCATAAAATGGAAACCGCGATAGTGTAGCGCTATCCCCTATTATTACCAGTTTTTTACGGGCACGGGTCATGGCTACATTCATTCGCCTGATATCTGATAGGAAACCTATAATCCCTTCTGAATTACTGCGGGTCATGCATATGTAGATTATATCCCGCTCCTGCCCCTGGAAGCTATCTATTGTATTTATGGTAATGGAGCTTCTATTAGCTTGTAATTCAGCGCTATGTGGTATCAGTTCATTAAGTAGCAGTATCTGCTGCCTATAGGGTGAGATGACCCCTATAGATGGGAAATTACTATTCGTATAATGACTCCCCAATTCAGTCGCCACCTTCGATAAATGCCTTAGCAGGAATGCCGCCTCTTCAGGGTTTGTAATACTCGTACCTTCCGATTTCTCTTCATACCCACAACCGGCGGTATCAATAAACAGCAAAGACCCATCACTGGCATACAACAAATGCTCAGCTACCGATTCATGCGCCCTCAATTGATTGTTATAAAACACCTGCGATGAATAACCCATAATCATTTTGTTCATCCGGTATTGCACTTCAAGGAGTGCCACTGCTTGTGGGTAAAGCGCAATACACTTTTCAAAAAGAGTATTGGTCAATCCTTTCCTGGCCGCCTCATTTGATTTAATAGTAGGTGGCAACTGGCAATGATCGCCAGCCAATATCACCTTCTGTGCCTTAAGAATGGGTATCCAGCATGCGGGTTCCAGAGCCTGTGCGGCCTCATCTATTACCACTGTATGGTACTTTATGTTCTTTACTGTATAATGATTAGCACCCACAAGGGTGGCAGTAATTACCTGTGCCCTGGCTATCAAATCATCAATAATGTATTGCTCAGTATTGCCTACCTCCTTCATTATCTTATAAGCCTCATCAAATAGTGCTTTCCTCTGCTCCCGCTCTGCCCTGCCAAAACTCTTTTTGTATTGGTGGGCCATATTTTTAAACTCCGAAGCCTGCTTTTTAAGCTTTTTAATCTGCTTCATAGAGCTGTGTTCCATCATCTTACTATCCAGCGTAAGCGACATCAACCGCTCCGAAACCCTGGCAGGATTACCCACCCGCAACACATTCAAACCCTCATCCGATAGCTTTTCACTAAGCAAGTCTACAGCGGTATTGCTTGGCGCTACCACTAATATTTGTTGGCCATCCAATTTTATTAGTGCCTTAATAGCCTGCACCAAAGTTGTAGTTTTCCCCGTACCCGGTGGGCCATGAACAATGGCTAATTCATTGGCTGCTATTATTTTATTCACTGCTGCCTGCTGGGCCACGTTAAGCCCTGCACATTTCACTTCAGGTATGGTTTCCTGAAATGTGGGTGGCTTATTCCCGGTAAGTATATTGATTAGTTTTCCATCTTCCCTATGTTCGGCTCTGTTGATAGCCAGCTTAAGGGCTGTTTGCATTTCGTCATAGCTATTATCATCAAAGAGCAAATCAATGCCCAATTTACCATCACTTGCCCATTCGGGCAACTCATCTGTGCGCAGGGTTATTTTCAGTTTATTCCCTCCCACATAGGTAATAGTACCTTCTACCCTATTATACAGTGCATCTTGATTTGAAAATAAGGCTGCACTCACTCCAAAACGCAA